>JAEUAC010000452.1 GCA_019695455.1 Methylorubrum extorquens
CCGTCCACCTTCCTCTACTTCGCCATCGCGCAGTTCCCGATCTACCTCGCGCCGCAGATCATCCGGCCGCTGGCGCGCCGCCTCCTCGGCCCGGACCGGTGACCGGGGCTCAGCGCGACGGGGCGGCCGGCCCGGGCGGGGTCCGGCCGTCGGCGATGACGGCCTGCAGGGCCGTCCGGGCCCGCTCCCAGTCGCGCCGGGCGGCGGCCGCCCGGTCCGCCCCGATCCGCTCGGACGCCTGGCGCGCGGCGTCCGCCCTCGCCTGACCGGCCCTGACGGCCTCGGCGCGCCAGCGGCCGGATGATCTGCGGCGCGAGGTAGATCGGGAACTGCGCGATGGCGAAGTAGAGGAAGGTGGACGGGGGAGCGCTGGCCCCGAGGGCCGCGATCAGCAGGCCCATGTTGCGCTGGCCCGCGGCGTATCCGAGCACGAGGCGCTCGGACGGCGGCACGGGCCGCAGCACGATCCAGGCGACGGCGAAGCCGAGGGCAGAGACGCCGACCGCCATGCCCAGGTAGAGGAGGACGCGGGCCGGATCGCCGAGGAGCGCGGCCGGCACGCCGTCCATCGCGGCGACGGCGAAGACCACGTACATGGTGACGCCGATGCCGTCGATGGCGCCGCCGTGCCGGCGGATCCGCTCGGTGCCGACGAGCCATCGTCCGAGCGCCGCCAGCGCGACGGCGCCGCCGACGAGGGTGAGGACGCGACGGATCAGGACGGGCAGGTCGATCGGCACGGCCCCGCCCGCGACCGCGTCCGCCAGGATGGGCGACAGGGCCGGGGACGCGAGCGTCAGCGTCAGCACGGTCGCGAAGACGAGGGCCGGCTCGACCCGCAGCAGGAGCGCGATGGTCGGCGACGACATGATGGGCGGGGCGGCGGCCTGGACCGCGAGGCCGAGGAGCAGCCCCGCATCAACGAGGCCCGGCGGCGCGAGCCGCGTCAGGGCGACCACGATCGCCACGGGCGCGAGCAGCGTGCAGACGAGCGCGAGCCCGAGCGGCCCGGGCCGCCGCAGGCAGGCGGCGAGCCGCCCGGGATCCACCCGCATGAAGGTGGACGTCATGAACACGAAGATCGTGAGCGGCAGCAGCGGCCGGGCGAAGGCCGCCAGCGGAGGCACGAGCAGCCCCACGAACAGGCTGGCGGCGAGAGCCTGCGTGCCGTAGCGGCCGATGGTGGCGAGGAGGCGCAGGAGCATGGGCGTGCGGAGCGTGATCCGCTCCCGTAGCCCAAGACGACGGCGCGGTCGCGCTCCTCCTCGCGAAAGGCACGGCGGCCGGACGGTCTCCTCGTGCAGGATGCGCCCGACCGCGAGGGACGGGCCGCCCGCGTTTCGCCGCCCGGCGAAGATGGGTTAAGAGCCCGGGCCGCGTCGGTCCTGAGACCCGCGGCCTCGCGTCCGCCCTCCGCCGGGCCGCGCGGGTGAGAGGGTCCGGCGGCGAGCGTTCCTTCCCGATCATGGACAAGCGCGAAACGCTCGCGGCAGGCTCGATCGGGATCGCCCTCCTGGTCCTCGGCCTGAAGGCGGCGGCCTATGCGGCGACCGGCAGCGTCGCCCTGTTCTCGGACGCCGTCGAGAGCATCATCAACGTCGTGACGGCGCTCGTCGCCTTTTGGGCCGTGCGCCTCGCGGCGCGCCCGGCCGATGCCGACCACCCCTACGGCCACACGAAGGCGGAGTATTTCTCCGCCGTCCTCGAGGGCGTGCTGATCGTGCTCGCGGCGCTCCTCATCTTCGTGGAGGCTTGGCGCAGCTACCAGGCGCCGCGCGCGATCCAGGACGTCACCCTCGGCCTCGCCTTCAGCGTCGCGGCGACCATCGTGAACGCGGGCTGGGCGACCCTCATCATCCGCAACGGACGCCGGCTCCGCTCCCACGCGCTCGTCGCGGACGGCCGCCACCTCATGGTGGACGTCGTGAGCTCGATCGGCGTGCTGGTCGGCGTCGCGGCCGCGGTCGCGACCGGGATCGCGGCGATCGATCCCGTCGTCGCCGCGCTGGTCGGGCTGAACATCCTCTGGTCCGGCTGGCAGGTCATGCGGGAATCGGTGGGCGGCCTCATGGATGCCGCCGTCCCGCCCGAGGCGCTCGGCCGCATCCGGGAGATCATCTCGGCTAACGCGGACGGCGCGATCGAGGCGCACGACCTGCGCACGCGCCATGCCGGCCGGACCGTGTTCCTGGACTTCCACCTCGTCGTGCCGGGCAACGCCACGGTGGCCTGCGCGCACGAGATCTGCGACCGCATCGAGCGCGCCATCAAGGCCGAGATGGGCGACGCCCAGGTCACCATCCACGTGGAGCCCGAGGACAAGGCGAAGCATTCCGGCATCGTGGTGCTCTGAGGCCGGGCCGCGGCCGGAGAGGTTTCGTCAACCATCGTCACCCATGCTGACGGCCATGGTGTGCGTTCCCTTTCCGTCGCGGAGGGCCCCGGCCGTCTCCGGCCTGGCCCTCCTCGTCCTGCTGGCAAGCCCGGCCTTCGCCGAACCCGCGAAGCCGGGCGCCCCCGTCGCCACGCCGGCGGCGGCGCCGGCCCGGCCCGACGCGGCGAAGTCCGAGGTGGCTAAGGCGGAGGTGGCTAAGGCGGAGCCCGTGCGGTCCGAGCCGGCCAAGCCCGATCCCACGGCCGCACCGGCACCGCCGGCCGGCGCGCCGCAGCTCGCGGCCCGGCCGGGCCCCGTCGCGGCCGTGCCGGAACCCGTGAAGCTCTCGGCGGACCCGCACCCGACTCTCGGGCCCGGCACCTTCGTCGCCATCATGAGCGCGGCCGAGCGCTACCGCGCGATCGTGGATGCGGGCGGCTGGCCCTCCGTGCCGAACGGGGCCACGGCCGCGAAGCCCGGCTCGCGCGGCCCCGCCGTCGCGGCGATCCGGGCGCGGCTCGCCGTCTCCGGCGATCTCGCCGCGGAGGCGGCGGGCGGCGACCTCTTCGACGACGCGCTCGGGACGGCGCTGCGGCGGTTCCAGGACCGGCACGGCCTGCCCGAGACCGGCACGGTGGGGCCGCGCACGCTGGTCGAGCTGAACGTGCCGGCCGAGGTGCGGCTCCGCTCGCTCCAGGCCTCCGGCAACCGGCTCCTCGGCTCGACCTTCCCCTTCGGCGACCGCTACGTCGCCGTGAACATCCCGGCCGCGACCGTCGAGGCGGTGGCCGGCGGCACGGTGGCGCGGCGCTACGTGGCCGTCGTCGGCAAGACCGACCGGCCCTCGCCCACGATCGCGGCCCGCATCCAGAACGTGAACTTCAACCCGACCTGGACCGTGCCTGTCTCCTTGATCCGCAAGGACATCATCCCGCACATGCGGAAGGATCCGGGCTACCTCGCCAAGATGAGGATCCGCATCCTCGACGGGACGGGCCACGAGATCGACCCGAAGAGCATCGACTGGTCGACCGAGAAGGCCGTGAACTACACGCTGCGGCAGGATCCGGGCCCGGAGAACTCGCTCGGCGAGATCCGCATCGACATGCCGAACAAGCTCGCCGTGTACATGCACGACACGCCCTCGAAGAAGCTCTTCGCCCGCAACTCGCGCATGAACTCGTCCGGCTGCGTCCGGGTCTCGGGGGTGCGGGAGCTCGCCGAATGGCTGCTCGAGCGCGAGACGGGCCCGGCGGGCGCGGGCTCGCGCTGGGGCCAGCCCGAGATCGCGGCCGCCATCGCGTCCGGGGAGCGCGCGGCCGTGAAGCTGACGAGGCAGGTTCCCGTGATCTGGACCTACCTCACGGGCTACGCCTCGGCGGACGGGACCGTCCACTTCCGCGACTACGTATACAAGCTCGACGAGCCGGCGGCGCCCGTCGCGGAGCCGCTGACCATCGAGGCGCTGGTGACGGGCTCTCTCGCCGAGAAGCGCTGAGCCGTGGCCGGGGAGGGGGGAGGCTCGCCCCGCGAGGTCTTCGGCGCCTTCCTGACGCTCGGGCTCACGTCGTTCGGCGGCCCCGTCGCCCATCTCGGCTACTTCCGCGACGAGCTCGTGGTGCGCCGACGCTGGCTCGGCGAGGCCGCCTACGCGGATCTGGTCGCGCTCTGCCAGTTCCTGCCCGGGCCCGCCTCGAGCCAGGTCGGCTTCGCGCTCGGCATCATGCGGGGCGGCGGCCTCCTCGGCGGGCTCGCCGCCTGGGTGGCCTTCACGCTGCCCTCCTGCCTGCTCCTCCTCGCCTTCGCGTCCGCGGCGCACGTCCTGTCCGGCCCGGTCGGGGGCGGGATCGTGCACGGCCTGAAGCTGACGGCCGTCGCGATCGTCGCCCAGGCGGTGCTCGGCATGGCGCGCACGCTCGCGCCGGACGGGCCCCGGGCCGCGATCGCGGCCGGCGCGCTCCTCTCGGTCGCGCTCCTGCCGGGCTTCCCGGGCCAGCTC
>JAEUAC010000072.1 GCA_019695455.1 Methylorubrum extorquens
TCCGTCGCGGACGCCCGATCCTTATGCGATGCCGCCGATGACCTACTTCGCCGCGGCGACCGCCCGCTTCGCCATCACCACGACGAGGTGAGCGCGGTATTCCTGGTCGGCGTGGATGTCGGAGGCCATGCCGCCCTCGTCCACGGCGATGCCCTCGATGGCCTTGGCCGAGAACTCGCGAGCGAGTGCCGCCTCGAACTCCGTCACGCGGAACACGCCGTCGGCGCCCGCGCCGACCACGGTGACGCGGACCTCGCCCGAGGCGGTCTCCGCGACGCAGACGCCGCAGAGCGCGTAGCGCGAGGCGGGATTGCGGAACTTCTGGTAGCCCATCCGCTTCGGGATCGGGAACTCGACGGCCGTCACGATCTCGCCCTCCTCGAGCGCGGTCGAGAACAGGCCCGTGAAGTACTCGTCCGCCGCGATCCGGCGGCTGTCGGTGACGATGGTGGCGCCGAGCGCGAGCGCCGCGGCGGCGTAGTCGGCCGAGGGATCGTTGTTCGCGATCGAGCCGCCGATCGTGCCGCGATGGCGGACGGCCGGGTCGCCGATCGTGCCCACGATGGCGGCGAGCGCCGGGATCGCGGCCTTCAGGACGTCGGATTCGGCGACCTCGCCGTGCTTCATGCCGGCGCCGATCACGACGACGTCGCCCTTGCGCTCGATGCCCCGCATCCCGTCGACCGCGCCGAGGTCGATGAGCGCCGAAGGGCCGGCGAGCCGCAGCTTCATGGCCGGCAGCAGCGTGTGGCCGCCCGACAGGAACTTGCCGTCCGGGTTGTCGGCGAACAGCGCCTTCGCTTCGTCGATGGTCTTCGGCTTCAGGTATTCGAAGGCGTACATGCGCGTCCTCCCGGTTGGCCGCAGGGTGCCATGCCGGAGGGGCGCGCGCCAAGCGCTTTCGCGCCGGTTGCCGGGCCGGAGCGGCGGTGCCATGCACGGCCGCCCCCTCGGATGCCGCCATGCCCGGATCGTCGTTCCCGCCATCCTGGCTGCGCCGGCACGCGATCGGGAGGGTGGTGGCGGCCCGGCCGCGCTACGCGACGGCCTTCTCGGTGGGCGGCGCGGCCGCGCTTCTGCCCGCGGCCGTCACGGCCTCCCAGCGGTTCCTCCTCGCCTTCGACGTCGGCGCGGCGACCTGGCTCGTGCTCGTCGGCGTCATGGTGGCGCGATCCGGCCGGGACGACCTGCAGCGGCGCGCGGACGAGGACGCCGGCGCCTTCGCGCTGCTCGCCCTCGGCTCGGCCGCCTGCTTCGCGAGCGTGGTCGCGATCGCGGCCGAGCTGCACGGCCTCAAGGACGCCTCCGGCGGCACGGCCGGCCTGCGCATCGCGGTCGTGATCGTGACGATCCTCCTGTCCTGGTTCTTCCTCCATGCGAGCTTCGCGCTGCATTACGCGCACGACTTCTACGCCGGGGCGGAGGATCGCCGCGGGCTCGACTTCCCGGGCGAGCCGGACCCCGATTACTGGGACTTCGCCTATTTCGCCTTCAACCTGGGCGCGGCCGCGCAGACGTCCGACGTCGCCATCCGGTCCCGGCGGACGCGGCGCTTCGTGCTCGCCCACACGATCATCGCCTTCCTGTTCAACACGACGATCCTGGCGCTCGCCATCAATGTGGGGGCGAGCCTGCTCTGAGCCTTGCGGCCGGGCGGATTTAGACATAAACATATCTTTATGTCAGCGCTTCGCCTGCAGCCCGAGGCCACCCTCCCGCTCTCCGCCTCGCTCGCCATCCTGCGGGCGACCGGCGAGGAGACGCGGCTGCGCATCCTCGCCCTTCTCGGGGGCGGCGAGCTGTCGGTCTCGGACCTCACGGACATCCTGGGCCAGTCGCAGCCGCGCATCTCGCGCCACCTGAAGCTCCTCGTCGACGCGGGCATCGTCGAGCGCCACCGGGAGGGCGCCTGGGCCTTCTTCCGCCTCGCCGACGCGCCCGCCTCGCGCGCCGTGGTGACGCCGATCCTGGCCGGCCTCGACCCGACCGACCCGGTCGTCGCGGGCGACCGGCTGCGGCTGGCGGACGTCCGCACGCAGCGGGCCGACGCGGCCCAGGCGTTCTTCGCCCGCGTCGCGCCGCGCTGGGACAGCCTGCGCTCGCTGCACGCGGCGGATGCGAGCGTGGAAGCGGCGGTGCTCTCCCTCGTCGGCGCGGAGCCGATCGGCTCCTTCCTCGACCTCGGCACGGGCACGGGCCGCATGCTGCAGATCCTGGCGCCGCGCGCGAACCGGGCGGTGGGGCTCGACGCGAGCCACGCCATGCTGGCCGTCGCCCGGGCCAATCTCGGCCGGGCGGGCCTGTCCGGGATCGAGCTGAGGCAGGGCGACGTCTACGCGCCGCCCTTCGGCCGCGACAGCTTCGACCTCGTGCTCGTGCATCAGGTGCTGCACTACCTCGACGACCCCGCCCGGGCGATCTCGCGCGCGGCGGGCCTGCTGGCGCCCGGCGGCCGGCTGATGATCGTCGACTTCGCGCCCCACGGGCTCGAGTTCCTGCGCGAGCGGGAGGGGCATCGCCGCCTCGGCTTCGCGCGCGACCAGGTCGCCGGCTGGCTCGCGGAGGCCGGCCTCGGCGCCGTCGAGAGCCGCGACCTCGCCCCGCCGTCCGGCGGCGGCGACCAGCTCACCGTCTCCATCTGGGTCGCGGCCGACGGCCGCCGCCGCACCGACTGGCCGCTCGCGGCCGCCACCCGGGAAGTCGCCTGATGTCCGCCCTGCCGTTCCGCCCGAGCCGCCATTCCAGCCGGCCCGTGAAGGTCTCCTTCGAGTTCTTCCCGCCGAAGACGGACGAGATGGAGACGGCGCTCTGGTCCTCGATCGAGCGGCTCGCGCCGCTCGGTCCGAGCTTCGTGTCGGTCACCTACGGGGCCGGCGGGTCGACCCGCGAGCGCACGCACAACACCGTCGCCCGCATCGTCGAGGAGACGCACCTGAAGCCCGCCGCGCACCTGACCTGCGTGGCGGCGACGCGGGCGGAAGTCGGCGAGGTCGTCTCCGCCTACTGGAACGCGGGCGTCCGCCACATCGTGGCGCTCCGCGGCGATCCGGCCGGCGGGCTCGGCACGGCCTACGAGGCGCATCCCGGCGGCTACGCCCAGACGTCCGACCTCGTGGAGGGCATCCGCCGGATCGGCGATTTCGAGGTGTCGGTCTCGGCCTATCCCGAGAAGCACCCGGAGGCGCCGTCGCTCGATGCCGACATTGACGCCCTGAAGGCCAAGGTCGACGCTGGCGCGACGCGGGCCATCACGCAGTTCTTCTTCGACAACGACCACTACCTGCGCTTCCTCGACAAGGTGCGGGCGCGCGGGATCGACGTCCCGATCGTGCCGGGCATCCTGCCGGTGCAGAACTTCAAGACGGCGGCGAGCTTCGCGGCCCGGACGGGCGCCAGCGTGCCCGACTGGCTGGCCGCGCGGTTCGAGGGGCTCGACCACGACCTCGAGACCCGCAAGCTGATCGCGGCCGCGGTCGCGGCCGAGCAGGTCCTCGACCTCGTGGACCGGGGCGTGTCCGAGTTCCACTTCTACACGATGAATCGCGCCGACCTCGTCTACGCGGTCTGCCACCTGCTCGGGCTCCGGGCCCGCCCGGCTCCCGACGCCCAGCGCGCCGCCGCCTGAGATCGGATCCCCCATGCGCACCGCCACGACCGACGCCGCCCAGGCCCTGCTCGCCGCCGCCCGCGAGCGCATCCTCGTGCTCGACGGCGCCATGGGCACCGAGATCCAGAACCTGCGGCTGACGGAGGCCGACTTCCGGGGCGAGCGCTTCCGCGACCACGACCACGACCAGAAGGGCAACAACGACCTCCTGATCCTGACCCAGCCCGACGCCCTGCGGGACATCCACCTCTCGTACTTCATGGCCGGCGCGGACATCGCGGAGACGAACACCTTCTCGTCGACCCGGATCGCGCAGGCCGATTACGGGCTCGAATCGGCCGTCACCGACCTGAACGTCGAGGGCGCCAGGATCGTCCGGCAGGCGGCCGACCTCGCCGAACAGAAGGACGGGCGACGCCGCTTCGTGGCCGGCGCCGTCGGGCCGACCAACCGCACCCTCTCGATCTCGCCGGACGTGAACAACCCGGGCTACCGCGCCGTGACCTTCGACGAGGTCCGCGACTCGTACGCCGAGCAGGTGAGAGGGCTCGTCGCGGGCGGGGCGGACCTCATCCTCATCGAGACGATCTTCGACACGCTGAACGCGAAGGCGGCGATCATCGCCTGCCGCAACGTCTTCGCCGAGACGGGCACGACCCTGCCCATCATGATCTCCGGGACGATCACGGACCTGTCCGGTCGCACCCTGTCGGGCCAGACGCCGACGGCCTTCTGGCACGCCGTCCGGCATGCGGAGCCGGTGACGGTCGGCCTCAACTGCGCGCTCGGCGCGCGGGAGATGCGGGCGCACCTGCAGGAGATCGGCCGCGTCGCCGACACGCTGGTCTGCGCCTATCCGAATGCCGGCCTGCCGAACGAGTTCGGCCTCTACGACGAGAGCCCGGAGGCGACCGCCCGCTTCATCCGCGAGTTCGCGGAGGCCGGCCTCGTCAACGTCGTCGGCGGCTGCTGCGGCACGACCCCGGCCCACATCAGGGCGATCGCGGGCGCGGTCGCCGGCGTCGCGCCGCGGCCGATCCCGCATTTCGAGCCCGTCATGAAGCTCGCCGGGCTGGAGCCCTTCCTGCTCACGAAGGACATCCCGTTCGTGAACGTGGGCGAGCGCACAAACGTCACCGGCTCGGCCAAGTTCAGGAAGCTCATCACGAACGGCGACTACGCCGCCGCCCTCGACGTGGCGCGCGACCAGGTGGCCGGCGGGGCGCAGATCATCGACGTCAACATGGACGAGGGGCTGCTCGATTCCGAGCGCGCGATGGTCGAGTTCCTGAACCTGATCGCGGCCGAGCCCGACATCGCCCGCGTGCCCCTGATGGTCGATTCCTCGAAGTTCTCGGTGATCGAGGCCGGCCTGAAATGCGTCCAGGGCAAGCCGATCGTGAACTCGATCTCGATGAAGGAGGGCGTGGAGCCCTTCAAGACCCAGGCCCGGATCTGCCGCGACTACGGCGCGGCGGTCGTCGTCATGGCCTTCGACGAGCAGGGCCAGGCCGATACGCAGGCCCGCAAGCTCGAGATCTGCACGCGCGCCTACCGCATCCTCGTCGACGAGGTCGGCTTCCCGCCCGAGGACATCATCTTCGACCCGAACATCTTCGCCGTCGCGACCGGGATCGAGGAGCACGACAATTACGGCGTCGACTTCATCGAGGCGACGCGCGCGATCACGTCGACGCTGCCGCACGCCCACATCTCCGGCGGCGTCTCCAACCTGTCCTTCTCGTTCCGCGGCAACGAGGCCGTGCGCGAGGCCATGCACGCGGTGTTCCTGTACCACGCCATCAAGGCCGGCATGGACATGGGCATCGTCAACGCCGGCCAGCTCGCCGTCTACGAGAACATCGAGAAGGACCTCCGCGAGCTCTGCGAGGACGTGGTGCTGAACCGCCGGCCGGGCGAGACGCCCTCCGCGACGGAGCGGCTGCTCGAGGCGGCGGAGCGCTTCAAGGCCGGCGGCGGCACCGTGCGGGTGCAGGACCTCGCCTGGCGCGAGCTGCCGGTCGACAAGCGGCTCGAGCACGCGCTGGTCAACGGCATCACGGACTTCATCACCGTCGACGTCGAGGAGGCGCGGCTCTCGGTCGCCCGGCCGCTCCACGTCATCGAGGGGCCGCTCATGGGCGGCATGAACGTCGTCGGCGACCTGTTCGGCTCGGGCAAGATGTTCCTGCCGCAGGTCGTGAAGTCGGCCCGCGTGATGAAGCAGGCGGTCGCCTATCTCCAGCCCTACATGGAGAAGGAGCGCCAGGAGACCGGGCTGTCGCAATCGGCCGCCGCCGGCAAGGTGCTGATGGCGACCGTGAAGGGCGACGTCCACGACATCGGCAAGAACATCGTCGGCGTCGTCCTCCAGTGCAACAACTACGAGGTGATCGACCTCGGCGTGATGGTGCCCGCGACCAGGATCCTCGAGATCGCCAAGGCCGAGAAGGTCGACATCGTCGGCCTCTCGGGCCTGATCACGCCGTCCCTCGAGGAGATGGCGCATGTCGCGTCCGAGATGGAGCGCGAGGGCTTCGACATCCCGCT
>JAEUAC010000116.1 GCA_019695455.1 Methylorubrum extorquens
AGATCGCCCTTCGTGATGGCCTCGCTGACCATGCCGGTGGCCTTGGCCTCCGCCTCCGCCTGTCGCTCGCGCGCCTCCGCGTCGCGGAACGCCGCTTCCTTCCGGCCCTCGGCGGCCAGGATCTGCGACTGCTTCTGGCCCTCGGCCTTCAGGATCTCCGCCTGCCGCTGGCCTTCGGCCTCCAGGACGGCCGCGCGCTTCTCGCGCTCCGCCTTCATCTGGCGCGCCATGGCGCCCGCGAGATCGGCCGGCGGCAGGATGTCCTTGATCTCGATCCGCGTGACCTTGACGCCCCAGGGCGAGGCGGCGGCGTCCATGACGCGCAGCAGGCGCTCGTTGATCTCGTCGCGGTGCGAGAGGAGGTCGTCGAGCGCCATGGAGCCGACGACCGTCCGGATGTTAGTCATGGTCAGGACGAGGAGCGCCTGCTGGAGGTTCGTGACCTCGTAGGAGGCGCGCGACGCGTCCAGCACCTGGTAGAAGGCGGCCGCGTCGATCCGGACGCCCGCGTTGTCGCGCGTGAACGCCTCCTGGGAGGGCACGTCGAGCACCTGCTCCATGACGTTCACCTTCTGGCCGACGCGCTCCACGTAGGGCACGATCAGGCCGAGCCCGGCGCCGAGCGAGCGCGCGTACTTCCCGAAGCGCTCCACCGTGTAGACGTAGCCCTGCGGCACCGTCCTGACCCCGGCCGCGACCGTCACGATGACGAGGATGACGAAGGCGATCACGACCGCGTTCATCCCGAACGAAACCTGCATGGCGTCCCCTCCTCGACGGGCCCTGCGCGAAAGCCCGGCCCCTCCGCCGTCGGACCGCCCGCGGGGGAGCGCTCGCCCGAAGCCCTCCCGTCGGCGAGCCTAGCGCGATTCCGGGCGGGCCGCGAACCCGCGACGCCTCAGAGCTCGCGGCGCACCGCGCTCTCGTGCCAGCGCCGCAGGAGCAGGTGCGCGATCCAGCTCGTCAGGACGAAGATGGCGATGCCGGAGGCGGAGATCAGGAACAGGGCCGCGAACATGCGCGGGATCCGGAGCTGGTAGCCCGATTCCAGGATGCGATAGGCGAGGCCCGAGGCCGATCCGCCCGTGCCGGCGACGAATTCCGCCACCACGGCCCCGATCAGGGCGAGGCCGCCCGAGATCTTCAGGCCGCCGAGGAAGTAGGGAAGCGCCGCCGGGAGCCGCAGATGGCGCAGCGTCTGCCAGCGGCCGGCCCGGTAGAGCTGGAACAGCGTGACGAGGTTGTGGTCGGCCGAGTTCAGCCCGAGGATCGTGTTCGACAGGACGGGGAAGAAGGCGACGATCCAGGCGCAGACGAGGAGCGACAGCGTGACGTCGTTCACCCAGATGATGATGAGCGGCGCGATGGCGACGACCGGCGTCACCTGCAGGATCACGGCATAGGGGAAGAGCGACTTCTCGAGCCATTTCGACTGCGTGAACAGGATCGCCAGCGCGACGCCGACCGTCACGGCCGCGACGAGCGCCGCCAGCGTGATGCGGAGCGTCACGAGGAGCGAGCCGGCGAGCGTCGGCCAGTCGGCCACCAGCGTCTGCGCGACGAGAAGCGGCCCGGGCAGGATGTAGGGCGGGATCTCGCGGATCCGCACCACGGCCTCCCAGCCGGCCAGCATGAGGATCCCGATCGCGAGCGGCGCCAGGATGCCGGGCCAGGTCGAGGCCGCGAGGCCCAGCACGCGCCTCTCCGCCGGGTAGACGGGACGCGCGGACGCGTCCGTGCCGTCGTGGGGCGGCTCGACGGCACCGAGCGGCGCGATCACCTGGCCGGCGAGGGGAAGGTCGGAGGACATGGCGACTCGTCAGCCGGATGAGGCGTGGGATGCGGCGCGCGCCCTTCTCCCCTCGCGGGAGACGGCGGGCCTCGCGCGAGGGAAGGTCGGATGAGGGGTTTCGCCGGGGCCGGCCGCCCCCTCGTCCGTCACGGCTTCGCCGTTCCACCTTCTCCCGCGAGGGGAGAGGGACGGACGTCGCGGACGTCTCACGCGGCGATCGCCTGCTTCAGAGTGCCGGAGGCGACGCGGCAGAGATGCGCGTAGTCGGACGAGGTGCGGAAGAGGTCGTCGCGCGGGTACGGCGCGGGGTTGTCGAGATCGGCCATGACGCGTCCGGGACGCGCCGCCATGACGACGATGCGGTTCGACAGGTAGACGGATTCGAAGACGGAATGCGTCACGAACACCGCCGTGAACCGCTCCTGCCACCAGAGCGCCAGGAGATCGTCGTTCAGGCGGTGGCGGGTGATCTCGTCGAGCGCCGCGAAGGGCTCGTCCATGAGCAGCACCTTGGGCTTGGTCACGAGCCCGCGCGCGATGGAGACGCGCATCTTCATGCCGCCCGACAATTCGCGCGGATAGGCCGCCTCGAACCCCTTCAGGCCGACGAGCGCCAGCATGGCGGCCGCGCGCTCCTCCGCCTCCCGCCGCCGCGTGCCGCAGAGGACGAGCGGCAGCATGACGTTCCGGATGGCGCTCGCCCAGGGCATCAGGGTCGGCTCCTGGAAGACGAAGCCGAGCGCGGGCTCCGGCGTGCCGCGCGCATCGTGGGGCGCCGTCGGCCACTCGACCGTGCCGGTCGTCGCCCGTCCGAGCCCGGCGATGATGCGCAGGAGGGTGGACTTCCCGCAGCCCGAGGGTCCGAGCAGGCTCACGAACTCGCCCTGCCGGAGGTCGAGGTCCACGCCGTTGATGGCGAGCGTGCCGTTGCCGAAGACCTTCGACACGCCCCGCAGGCTGAGGAGACGCCGGCCGCGCCCGTCGGCCGGGGCCGAGGCGGGTCCGGCGGCGAGCGTCTCGCTCACGCACCCACCCCCTTGTTGACGAAGTCGAGGCTGTAGGCCTGCGCGACGTCGATGCCCTTCGGGAACACGCCCGCATCCGCCATCGTGTCGTAGAAGCGCTTCCAGCGATCGGCCGACATCGCGCCGATGCCGAGCTTCAGCGCGTCGCCGGACCGCACGATGCCGCGCTCGTTCATGGTCTTCCAGGCGAAGTCGATCTTCTCCTGGTCCATGTCGGGATTGTCCTTGAGGATCGCGGCATCGGCGGCCTTCTTGCCCTCGTCCCCGCGCAGATAGGCTGCCCAGCCCTCGAGCGAGGCCGTGACGAAGCGCTGGACGAGGTCCTTCTTCTCCGTCGCGAGCTTCTTCGAGACGTTGATGGTGGTCTGGTAGTTCTCGAACCCGGCATCGGCCAGCAGATGGATCACGGGCTGCACGCCCGCCTTCATGATGGCGAAGGGCTCGGCGGAGATGAACCCCTGCTGGGAGACGGTCCTGTCGGCCAGGAACGGGGCCATGTTGAACGTGTAGGGCCGCACCTGGTCGTCCGTGAAGCCGAACCGCGCCTTCAGGAACGGGAAGTAGCTCGTCCGCCCGCCCGCGCCGATGAGGAGCGGCTTGCCCTTCAGGGCGGCGAGCGTGTCGTTGCCGACGCCGGGATGCGAGATCAGGACCTGCGGGTCCTTCTGCATGATGGCCGCGATGGCCATGAAGGGCAGCCCGTCGCGGGCGTAGTTGATGCACTCGATCGCGTTCGACATGATCGTGTCGACCCGGCCGGCGAGCAGGAGCTGCGACGGGTTCTGCTGCGGCCCGCCCATGCGGATGTCGCAGTCGAGCCCGTACTTGCGATAGAGGCCGTTGGCGGCCGCGTAGTAGTAGCCGCCATGCTCGGCCTGCGCGCGCCAGTTCGTCTGGTGCGAGATCTTGTCGAGCGTCTGGGCCGACACGCGCGCGCCCGGCACGGCGACGAGGGCCGCCGTCCCGCCGGCCAGCACGGCCCGGCGATCGATGCGATATCTGGTGGCGGTCATGGCGTCCTCCAACGCGGGTCTGGCCTCGCGCTTGCGTGCCCGTTTATGAAGCAATGGCCGTGCCGTCCTATGCGTCCGCCCGGCCTCCGCGCGCAAGGAACACGATGTCAGCCCAGCCCGCCAGCCCGTCCGAGCCGTCGTCCGCACCGCGTTACGACATCGAGGCGCTTCTCGCCGCCATCGGCGACGTTCCGGTGCAGCGCGACGGGCAGGTCGTGCGCCGCCGCTCGCGCGACTACTTCTGGTACAGCCCCGTCCTCAACCGCCAGCTCCACGGGAAGGCGGCCGACCTGATCTGCCTGCCGCGGAACGAGGCGGACGTCGTCGCCGTCGCGGGCGCCTGCGCGCGGCTCCGCATTCCGCTCACGGTCCGGGCGGCCGCGACGGGCAATTACGGCCAGGCCGTGCCGCTCGAGGGCGGGGTCCTCCTCGACATGTCGGGCCTCGACGCGATCGAATGGATGCGGCCCGGCATCGTCCGCACGGGCCCGGGCATCCGGATGCACGACCTCGACGCCGCGCTCCGGCCGACCGGCTACGAGATCCGCATGCATCCCTCGACCAAGCGCATGGCGACGATCGGCGGCTTCGTGGCGGGCGGGTCCGGCGGCATCGGCTCCGTGACCTGGGGCGTGCTCCGCGACCCCGGCAACCTCATCGCGGCCCGCGTGGTCACGGCCGACGAGGAGCCGCGCATCCTGGAACTGCGCGGCCGCGACGTGCAGGCGATCAACCACGGTTACGGCACGACCGGCATCATCACGGCGCTCGAGATGCCGACGGCGCCGGCCTGGGACTGGATGGACGTCGTCATCGCGTTCGACGCCTTCGAGGACGCGGTCGCCTTCGGCCGCGATCTCGCGATGGCGGACGGCATCGCGAAGAAGCTCGTGACGCCGATCGACGCGCCGATCACGCCCCATTTCGGCGCGCTGACCGAGCACTGCCCGCCCGGCAAGAGCGTCATCCTGTGCATGATCGCCGAGCCCGCCATGGAGAGCCTGCGCGTGCTGCTCGGCGATCGCGGCAGGGTCACGCTCGCCCGCCCCTTCGACGAGAGCCCGGGCGCCGATCCGCTCTACGAGTACACGTGGAACCACACGACCCTGCAATGGCTGAAGCAGGACCGGGGCATCACCTACCTCCAATGCCTGTTCCCGGCGGACCGGCTCCTCGAGAGCGTGGCCGAGATGCGCGCCCTGTTCGGCGACGAGGTGCTCTACCACCTCGAATTCATCCGCTTCGCCGGGAAAGTCACGTGCTCGTCGCTGCCGATCGTGCGCTACACCACGGAGGAGCGGCTGGCCGAGATCATCCGCCTGCACGAGGCGCACGGCGTGATGATCGCGAACCCGCATGTCTGGACGCTGGAAGACGGCACGCGCCACAAGAAGGCCGATGCCGACCAGCTCGGCTTCAAGGCCGCCGTCGATCCGCACGGCATCCTCAACCCGGGCAAGATGCGGAGCTACGTGCCGCTGCGGCCGTGAGCGGTCGGGCCGCTCTTCCGCTCCGGGGGCGGGTGGGCTAGAGCCCCGGCCTCCCCCGCCAGATCCCGGACCCATGATACGCCTCGACAAGATCGGCAAGCAGAACGGCCGTCAGATCGTCTTCATCGAAGCGTCGGCCACCCTGCAGAAGGGCGAGAAGGTCGGCCTCGTGGGGCCGAACGGCGCCGGCAAGACCACCCTCTTCCGCATGATCGCGGGCGAGGAGGAGCCGGACGAAGGCCAGGTCGCGTCCGAGCGCGGGATCACGATCGGCTATTTCGACCAGGACGTGGGCGAGATGGCGGGCCAGAGCGCGGCGGCGGCCGTGATGGACGGCGCCGGCCCCGTCAGCAAGGTCGCGGCCGAGCTGCGGGAGATCGAGGCGGGGCTCGCCGATCCCGACCGGGCGGACGAGCTCGACGCCCTGGTCGAGCGCTACGGCGAGGTCCAGTCCCGCTTCGAGGAGCTCGACGGCTACGCGCTCGAAGGCCGCGCCCGCGAGGTGCTGGCCGGGCTCGGCTTCTCCGAGGAGATGATGGACGGCGACGTCGGCGCGCTGTCGGGCGGCTGGAAGATGCGGGTCGGGCTCGGCCGCATCCTGCTCATGCGGCCGGACGTGATGCTGCTCGACGAGCCCTCGAACCATCTCGACCTCGAGAGCCTGATCTGGCTCGAGACCTTCCTGCGCGGCTACGACGGCGCCCTCATGATGACCTCGCACGACCGCGAGTTCATGAACCGCATCGTGACCAAGATCGTCGAGATCGACGGCGGGTCGCTCACGACCTATTCGGGCGACTACGCCTTCTACGAGCAGCAGCGCGCCCTCTCCGAGACGCAGCAGCAGGCGCAGTTCGAGCGCCAGCAGGCCATGCTCGCCAAGGAGATCAAGTTCATCGAGCGCTTCAAGGCGCGCGCCTCGCACGCCGCCCAGGTGCAGAGCCGGGTGAAGAAGCTCGACAAGATCGAGCGCGTGGAGCCGCCGAAGCGGCGCCAGAGCGTGGCCTTCGACTTCCCGCCCGCGCCCCGCTCGGGCGAGGACATCGTCCACCTGAAGGACGTCCACAAGCGCTACGGCAGCCGCTCGATCTACGAGGGGCTCGATTTCGCGGTCCGCCGCCGCGAGCGCTGGTGCGTCATGGGCGTGAACGGCGCCGGGAAGTCGACGCTCCTGAAGCTCGTGACCGGATCGACGGCGCCGGACGCCGGCACGGTCGCGCTCGGCGGGACGGTCCGCATGGGCTATTTCGCCCAGCACGCCATGGACCTGCTCGACGGGGACAGGACGGTGTTCGAGACGCTGGAATCCACCTTCCCGCAGGCGGGCCAGGGCTCGCTGCGGGCGCTCGCCGGGTGCTTCGGCTTCTCGGGCGACGACGTCGAGAAGCGCTGCCGCGTGCTCTCGGGCGGCGAGAAGGCGCGGCTCGTCATGGCGCTCATGCTGTACGACCCGCCGAACTTCCTCGTGCTCGACGAGCGGCCCAACCACCTGGAGATGGGCACCAAGGCGATGCTGATCGGCGCGCTGTCGCAGTTCGAGGGGACGATGCTGTTCGTCTCGCACGACCGGCACTTCCTGGCCGCCCTGTCGAACAGGGTGCTGGAACTCACGCCCGACGGCGTGCACCAATACGGGGGCGGCTACACCGAGTACGTCGCCAAGACCGGCCAGGAGGCGCCCGGCCTGCGGAGCTGATCCCATGCGGGTGCTGTACCTCTACGCGCATCCGCTGGCGGAGAGCTTCCACGCCGGGCTCCGGGAGCGCGCCCTCGCGGGGCTCGCCCGGGCGGGGCACGAGGTCGACCTCTGCGACCTGTACGCCGAAGGGTTCGACCCGGTCCTGTCGGCCGAGGGCAGGCGCCGCTACCACGACACGGCCGCGAACCGCGCCGGCATCGAGCTCCACGTCGAGCGGCTGCTGGCGGCGGAGGGGCTGGTGCTGCAGTTCCCGGTCTGGAGCTTCGGTCCGCCGGCCATGCTGAAGGGGTTCGTCGACCGCCTGTTCATGCCGGGCGTCGGCTTCGACATCTCGGACCCGGCGCGCGTCCGCAAGCTCCTGCGCTACCGCCGCCTCGCCGCGATCACGACCTACGGCCGACCCTGGAGCCGCGCCTTCGCGGTCGGCGACCCGCCCCGGCGCTGGGTCAAGCGCTACCTGCGCCTCATGGGACGCGGCTGGTGCCCGACCGACTACCTCGCGCTCTATCACATGAACGTCGCGACCGAGGCGACGCGCGCGGCCTTCATGGACCGGGTGGAGCGCAGGATGGCGCGGTTCGGCTGAGGC
>JAEUAC010000164.1 GCA_019695455.1 Methylorubrum extorquens
GAGCAATCCTCGCACTCGCGCGGATCGCGAACGTGCGCGCAGCTTGTCGAGCCCATGTGCCCTCCCGTCGATCCGACGGAGAACGCTGGACGGCGGCGCCGCCCGGCGCCTTGACATAGATCAAACCTAGCCGCGCGTCAGCGCCTCACGACGAGGCCGATGCTCGATCCCCGGAGACGGCGCGGGTCGCATGGTCCGCCAGCTCGCGCTCGCGGCCCCGAACGACGGAAGGCCTCTGCCCCTCAGCGTTTCCGACAGACTTTCGCGATGAGCCAAGTCGTCGCCGCGGCCGCCGAGATGCCGTGAAGCATGGTGCCGGTGGAGAGGATCGAACTCCCGACCTTCGGTTTACAAAACCGCTGCACTACCGCTGTGCTACACCGGCCCGGCGGCGGCCTTACCAGCGGCCCTCTCTCCTCACAAGCAGCGCGAAACGAAAGAGCCCCGCCGGGTGGGGCGGGGCTCGGTCGTCGTCGGAGGAGGCCGGGGCTCAGCGCACCGGCGCGTGCTCGTAGGTCGTGATGTCCCTGTCCTTCGTTTCCGGCACGAGGACGATGCCGATGACGAAGGTCGCGAGGGCGAAGATCACGGGGTACCAGAGGCCGAAATAGATGTCCCCGGTCGCCGCCACCATGGCGAAGGCGGTGGGCGGCAGCAGGCCGCCGAACCAGCCGTTGGCGATGTGGTAGGGCAGGGACATGGCCGTGTAGCGGATGCGCGTCGGGAAGAACTCGACGAGCGCCGCGGCGATCGGGCCGTACACGGCCGTCACGTAGAGCACCAGGATCGTCAGGATGCCGATGATCTTCATGGCCTGCATGTTGCCGAACGGCGAGAAGAAGCCGTCCAGCTTGACGATGCCGGGATCGTTGGCGGCCGGGTAGCCGGCCGCCACGGAGGCGGCCGTGAAGGCCGCGATGTTGGCGTTGAGCGGGGTCACGGCGGGCCTGGCCGCGACGGCGGGCGCCGCGCCGGAGGCCGGGACCGCGGGAACCGCCGCCGTGCCGGCCGAGATCGGCGTCTCGGTGCCGTTGAACGTGACCTTGGCCGGCGCGCCGGCCGGTCCCGGCACGAAGGTGTACTTCACGGCCGACCGGGCGAGCGCCACGCGGGCGATGTCGCAGGGCTGCGTGAAGGTCCGGATGCCGACCGGGTCGAAGACGGAGCCGCAGGCGGCGGGATCGGCCGTCACCTGCACCTTGGCGTTCTCGAGCGCCGATTCGAGCTTCGGGTTCGCCACGCTCGTCAGGAGGCCGAAGAGCGGGAAGTACGTGATCGCGGCGATGAGGCACCCGCCGAGGATGACGGGCTTGCGGCCGATCCGATCCGACAGGGAGCCGAAGAAGATGAAGCCGCCCGTCCCGATGATCAGCGACCATGCGATCAGCACGTTCGACGTCAGCAGGTCCACCTTGAGGATGCTCTGCAGGAAGAACAGTGCGTAGAACTGGCCCGTGTACCACACGACCGCCTGGCCGACCGCGAGGCCGAGCAGGGCGATCAGGACCATCTTGGCGTTCTTCCACTGGCCGAAGGCCTCGGAGAGCGGCGCCTTGGACTGGGTGCCCTCCTCCTTCATCTTCTTGAAGGCGGGGCTCTCGTGCATCTGCAGGCGGATCCAGACCGAGATGGCGAGGAGCACGCAGGAGAGCAGGAACGGGATGCGCCAGCCCGCGATGGGATAGCCCTCGCCGCGCTGGAAGCCGGCCTCGCCCATGTAGAGCCGCAGGCCCAGGATGACGACGAGCGACAGGAGGAGGCCGACCGTCGCGGTGGTCTGGATCCAGCTCGTGTAGAACCCGCGCCGGCCGACCGGCGCGTGCTCCGCCACGTAGACGGCCGCGCCGCCGTACTCGCCGCCGAGCGCGAGACCCTGCGCCATGCGGAGCAGGATCAGGATCACGGGCGCCGCCCAGCCGATCTGGTCGTAGGAGGGCAGCAGGCCGACCATGAAGGTCGAGAAGCCCATGATCAGGATCGTGACGAGGAAGGTGTACTTGCGGCCGACGAGGTCGCCGATGCGCCCGAAGACGAGCGCGCCGAACGGGCGGACGAGGAAGCCGGCCGCGAAGGCGAGAAGGGCGAAGACGTTGCGGGTCGTGACGTCGAACGCGGAGAAGAACTGCGCGCCGATGATGACCGCGAGGGAGCCGTAGAGGTAGAAGTCGTACCATTCGAAGACGGTCCCGAGCGACGAGGCCAGAATGACCTTCCGCTCCTCCCGGCTCATGGGACGTGTCGTTCGACCTTGAATCGATGTGGCTGCGACCGCCATCGGATGCCCTCCCGGTAAGACAGGACGGGCGTTCGAGGCCGCATGGCCAGCCCTTATCCTGCAGGTTCGGGATAGGGCAGCCGACCCGTCGCCGTCGATGCGGCGCCGCTCGGCATTTGGTCGTGCAACCTAGGTCTTAGGTCTTTCGCGAACCGCAGCGGGCTCGACTTGCAACGACTTGTCGGTAACAGGATGAGGACAGAGGCTCGTCAGCGGCGGGGCGACACGTCCCGCCGCGACGGATCTCAGCGCCCGCGCGAAGGCTCGGGGCTGAACAGGCGCTCGACCGCCTTCAGGCCGGCCTTCTCGGCCGCCTGCTTCGATTCCGCGTAGCGGTCGGACCGCTCGAGGAGCTTGCCGTTCCGGCGGATCGCCCATTCGAAACGGCCCGGCATCCGCTCGGATGCCGTCACGTCGAGGGTGTAGGGCCGGATATCGTCGTCGTTCATTGATCCCCTTCGTCCGTCGTAGGCGGCGTCGCCTCTGCCGGGCGAGGACCCTGGCCGGGCTTCGGCCGAGGGCCGAACCGCTTCGGGGGAGCCGCCGGCTCCGAATTGACGATCTTCCGATCGCCGAGATGAGCGGACGCCTTTTTCAGGACGTCCGCCATTGAAGGCGTCTTCGCAGCGCCGAAGGCCATCAGGCGCTTCAGGCCGACTTCAGGTCGGTCGCGGAAGACTTGCCCGTGCGCCGGTCGGCTTCCTCCTGGAAGGAGACCTTCTGGCCTTCGGCCAGCGTGCCAAGGCCGGCGCGCTCGACGGCGGAGACGTGAACGAAGACGTCCTTGCCGCCGCCATCCGGCTGGATGAAGCCGTAGCCCTTGGTTTCGTTATACCACTTGACGGTGCCTGTCGGCATAGTGCTCTCCAAAGGTGCACGCGATTGACGCAAGAGCGCGCCAGACGAGACCTGTCGAAATCAGTCGAGGGTCTGAGGCGTGCGGCCTTGGCGAAGGCGGACCGGCCCAGGCAGCAAGGCCAAAGTCGAATGCGATACATAGCGACGCGGAGCCCAGGACGCAACCTCGGGCGCCAGTTTTCGACGGAAGAGCGCGTCCGGTTCTCCGGCGGGGCTCAATCCCCCGGCAGCGTGGTGCCGGTGTTCCGCGCATAGAGGCGTGCCACGGACGCGTCGTCGTCCCGGCCCATGCCGGCGCCGGCCGTCATCAGGAAGAGCTGCAGGGCCGCGGCCGCCATCGGCACCGGGAAGCGGGCCGAGCGGGCCATGTCCTGCACGATGCCGAGGTCCTTCACGAAGATCTCGACCGCGCTGCGGGGCGTGTAGTCGCCGGCGAGGACGTGCGGCACCCGGTTCTCGAACATCCAGGAATTGCCGGCCGAGCGCGTGATCACGTCGTAGACCTTGGCGATGTCGAGGCCCTGTCGGGCCGCGAAGGCGATCGCCTCGGACGCGGCCGCGATGTGGACGCCGGCGAGGAGCTGGTTGATCATCTTGAAGGCCGCGCCCTGGCCGGCGGCGTCGCCGAGCTCGTAAACGGTGCCCGCCATGGCCTCCAGGGCGGGCCGCGCACCGGCGAAGGCCGCGGGCGAGCCGGAGGCGAGGAAGGTCAGTTCGCCCTCCGCCGCGCGGGCGGCGCCCCCGCTCATGGGCGCGTCCAGGTAGAGGCACCCGGCCTCCTCCGTGCGCCGCCCGAGTTCGCGCGCGACGTCCGGATCCATCGTGGCCGACGCGACGACGACGCCGCCCGGCCGCATGGCCCGCACGGCACCCTCCGGGCCGAAGAGCACGGCCTCGGTCTGCGCCGCGTTCACGACCACGCATACGACGATGGCGGCGTCGCGCGCGGCCTCGGCCGGGTTCGCGGCGGCGCTTCCGCCGGCGGCGCGCAGCATCGCGAGCGCCGACTCCTGCACGTCGCAGCCCGTGACCGCGAAGCCGGCCCGGACGAGCGCTCCCGCCATGCCGAGCCCCATGGATCCGAGCCCGATCACGGCCACCTTCTGCGGGCCTGCAGCCTTGTCCGTCATGGTCGTGTCCTCTCAGCCGTCGGCGCCGGCCGGTCCGAAGGTCGCGTCGAGTTCGGCCAGGTCCGCATCCCCGAGGACCCGCGTCGGCACGGCTCGGAGCAGCAGGAACAGCTTCGCCGTCTCCTCGAGCTCCTCGGCGGCGTTGACGGCCGCCTCCAGGCTGGCGCCGGCGACGACGGGTCCGTGATTGGCGAGCAGCACCGCGCAATGGCGGCACGCGCGGGCGCGGATCGCCTCCGCCAGGCGTCGATCGCCCGGCCGGTGATACGGCACGAGCGGCAGCCGGCCGATCTTCATGGCGAAGTAGGGCGTGAGCGGCGGGATGCAGCTGTCGCAGTCGAGCCCGTCCATGCAGGATACGGCCGCCGCGTAGGTCGAGTGGAGATGCACGATCGCGCGCGAGCGCGGGCGCTCGGCGTACATGGCCTCGTGCAGGAACACCTCCTTCGACGGCGGGTCGCCCGAGACATGGCGGCCGGACGCGTCGAGGCGGGATAGCCGCGCGGGATCGAGGCGTCCGAGCGACGAGTTCGTCGGCGTGATGAGCCAGCCGTCGTCGAGGCGGACCGAGACGTTGCCGCTCGAGCCGGCCGTCAGCCCTCGGTCGAAGAGCGACAGGGCGGCCCGGCAGATCGCGTCGCGCGCCTCGATCTCGGCCGGGCTCACGGCAGCCGCTCCCAGGCTTTGACGAAGAAGTCGTCGGTGCCGAAATTGCCGGACTTCAAGGCGAGAGCGAGCACGCGCCCGGTTCCTCCGCCGAGCGTCGCCGTCCAGGGCACGCCCGGGTCGATCTCGGGTCCGATCACGAGGGCCTCGACGCCGAGCGCGCCGACGACGGCCCCGGACGTCTCGCCGCCCGCGACCACGAACTGGCCGAAGCCGCGCTCCACGAGCCCCGCGGCGATGCGCGACAGGGTCGTCTCGACGAGGTGGCCGGCGGCGGCCGCCCCGATCCGGTCCTGGACGGCCTTCACGGCCTCCGGCGGAGCCGTCGCGTAGATCAGGACCGGCGCCCCAGCCGGCTGCGCCGCGGCCCAGGCGAGCGCCTCGGTCGCGAGGTCCACGCCGTCGGCCAGCCGGGCCGGATCGATGCGGAAGGCGGGGCCCCGGGCCTGGGCGTAGGCGACCTGCCGGTTCGTCGCCTCCGAGCAGCTCCCCGACAGGATCGCCCGCAATCCGCCCGTCGCGGGAAGGGCGTCGGCGGCGGCGTCGCCGCGCGCGTGCAGGCGGGCCAGCCCCAGGCCCAGCCCCGATCCCGCCGTGACGAGCCGCATGGTCCGGCACGCCTCTCCGAGCGTGACGAGGTCCGCATCCGCCAGCGCGTCCGCGACCGCGTAGCCGATGCCGTCCCGGCGCAGGGCCTCGAACCGGGCCCGGACGGCGTCGGCTCCCTGGCGGACGGTGCCGTGGTCGACGAGCCCGACGCGCCGGCGCGACTGCGCCGCCATGACCCTCACGAGGTTCGAATCCGTCATCGGCGTCAGCGGGTGGTTCCGCATGCCCGATTCCGAGAGCGGCACGTCGCCGACGAACAGGTTGCCCTTGTAGATCGTGCGGGCGTTGGCGGGGAAAGCCGGGCAGACGATCGCGAGGTCCGTCCCGAGCGCGTCCATGAGGGCGTCCGCCACCGGGCCGATATTGCCGGCGGGCGTGGAATCGAAGGTCGAGCAGTACTTGAAGTAGATCTGCTCCGCGCCCTGCGCGGTCAGCCAGGCGAGCGCGGCGAGCGAGTCGCGGACGGCCTCGTCCACGGGCGCCGTACGCGACTTCAGCGCGACGACCACGGCCGCGATGCCGTCGGGCAGGGGACCTGTCGGAACCCCGATGGTCTGGACGGTCGGGAGGCCCGCCTTGACGAGCGTGCCGGCGAGGTCGGTCGCGCCCGTGAAATCGTCCGCGATGCAGCCGAGAACGATGCCCAATGGCCGACCTTCCCCCGCGGGCCGGCTCTGCGTCCGGCGCCTGCCGATCCTACGATGCGCGGCCTCCCGCGTCGAGCCGGACGGGCCGGGTGCCGCTCAGGCGAGGCGGCGGCGCTCGTCCCGCATCGGCGGGATCTCGGCCCGTTCGCCGATCGTCTCCGCGACGACGTAGAGCGGGCGGCGCTTCACCTCGGCGAAGATGCGGCCGACATACTCGCCGATCATGCCGAGCGACATGAGCTGCACGCCCGAGAAGAACATCACCGAGATGATGAGCGAGGGGTATCCCGGCACGTCGGAGCCGACGATCGCGGTCCGCAGCAGGAAGAAGATGGCCGTTCCGATGGAGCCGGCCGAGATGAGCAGCCCGAGATAGGTCCAGACCCGCAGCGGAACGGTCGAGAACGACGTGAGCCCGTCGAAGGCGAACCGGAACAGGCGGCGGAAGCTCCACTTCGTCGCTCCGGCATGCCGGTTCTCGACCTGGAAGGGCACGCCGACCGACGGGAAGCCGATCCAGGCGTAGAGGCCCTTCGAGAAGCGGGCCCGTTCGCCGAGCGAGCGCAGGACCTCGACGCCGCGCCGATCGATGAGGCGGAAGTCGCCCGCTCCCTCGGGAAGGCGCGTCTCGCCGAACCGCGCGAACAGGCGGTAGAACGCGGCCGTGAAGCTGCGTTTCATCTTCGATTCGCCGCGGCGGTCCGTGCGCTGGCCGTAGACCATCACGTTGCCCTCCCGCCACCGCTTCACGAAGAGCGGGATCACCTCGGGCGGGTGCTGGAGGTCGGCATCCATGATGATGACGGCCTTGCCGCGCGCATGGTCGAGGCCGGCCGCGATCGCGATCTCCTTGCCGAAGTTGCGCGAGAAGGAGATCGCCTGGATCCGGCTGTCCCGGCCGTTCGCGGCGCGGACGATGGCGAGCGTCGCGTCCGCCGAACCGTCGTCGACGAACAGGATCTCGAAGGCGGACGTGATCTCGCCGAGCACCGGCAGGAGCCGCAGGCAGAGCGGCAGGATGTTCTCCGCCTCGTGGTAGACCGGGATGACGACCGACAGCTCGACCTCCTGCGGCGGGCTGTTCGCCTGCGCGAGGTCGGGCGTGGTCTGCGAGGGCGGTGTCTCGATGGGCGATGACATGGGGATCAGACGTGTCGTGCTCTGCGCCGACGATTACGCCATGAGCGAGGGCGTGTCGCGCGGGATCGTCGAGCTTGCGGCCGAGGGGCGCATCTCCGCCACGGGGGCGATGAGCGTCGCCCAGGGCTGGCGGGAACTCGCGGCCGAATTGCGGCCGTTCGCCGGTCGGATCGGGCTCGGCCTGCACCTCACGCTGACCGGGCTCGGTCCGCTCGGTCCCATGCCCGCGTTCGCTCCGGGCGGCCGGTTCCCGGCGCTCGGCGCCGTGGTGTCGGCCGCGCTGCGGCGGCGACTCCCGCTGGCCGAGATCGGCGCCGAGATCGAACGCCAGCTCGACGCCTTCGCCGACGCCCTGGATCGTGTCCCCGATTTCGTCGACGGGCACCAGCACGTCCACGCGCTGCCGGGCATCCGCGGACTGCTGCTCGGAGCCCTGGCGCGCCGCGGCTGGACCCCATGGCTGCGCGACCCGTCCGACGGCGCGATGGGGCTCCTGCGACGAGGCGGGCCCGTTCCGAAGGCGCTCGTGGTCGCGACGCTGGCGACCGGGTTCGCGGCGCGGGCCCGACGGGCCGGCCACGTCACCAACCGAGGATTCGCGGGCTATTCGGACTTCCGCCCGGGTTCCGACCTGCGGGCGGATTTCGGCGCGTATCTCGCGGCGCCGGGGCCGGGGCATCTCGTCATGTGCCACCCGGGCCGGGTCGCGGCGGGCGACACCCTGGACGGCGTGGTGGAAAGCCGGGAGCGGGAACGCGCCTTCCTCGCCTCGGACCTGTGGCCGGCGCTCCTCGCGGAGCGCCGGATGGTTCTCGTGCCGGCCCCGACGGAGCCGGCACGGTCTTCAGGCTGAGGCGATCAGACCTTCAGCTCGGAGTACATCTGCTCGACGTGCTCCCAATTGACGAGGTTCTCGATGAAGGCCTTCAGGTAGTCGGGCCGACGATTGCGGTAATCGATGTAGTAGGAGTGCTCCCACACGTCGACGCCCAGGATCGGCGAGGCGCCGTGGACCAGCGGGTTCTCGCCGTTCGGCGTCTTCATGATCTCGAGCTTGCCGTTCTTGACGGCGAGCCAGGCCCAGCCGGAGCCGAACTGCGTCTTGCCGGCCTCCTGGAAGTCGGTCTTGAACTTCTCGACGCCGCCGAGGTCCTCGTTGATCTTCTTCTCGAGCGCGCCCGGGATGGCGCCGCCGCCGTTCGGCTTCATCCACTGCCAGAAATGGATGTGGTTGTAGTGCTGGCCGGCGTTGTTGAAGAGCGGCTGGTTCTTGCCGTAGCTCGCCTTGACGATCTCCTCGACGCTCTTGCCCTCGAGCTCGGAGCCCTTCAGCAGCGTGTTGCCGGTGTCGACGTAAGCCTTGTGGTGCTTGTCGTGGTGAAACTCGAGCGTCTCCTTCGACATGTACGGCTGGAGCGCGTCGTAGGCATAGGGCAGGTCGGGCAGGCTGAACGTCATGGCGGTGTACTCCTCGAAGCCCCGGGTGGACGCCGCCGTGGCCGCTCGCGCGGTCTCGTGGCCGGCGGCGCCGGACCGTGACGGCCTAGCGGCCCCGGATGACGTTGCCAAGGCGGCGGGTGCGATCAGGCGAGCCCGACGACCTTGCAGGCGAAGGCGTAGATGAGGGCGACCTCCTCCAGCCGGTCGAAGCGACCGGCCGCGCCGCCGTGCCCTGCATCCATGTTGATGCGGAGCAGGATGGGATCCGCACCCGTGGTCTCGGCCCGCAGGCGCGCGACCCACTTGGCCGGCTCCCAATAGGTCACGCGCGGGTCCGTGAGGCCGCCCAGCGCCAGGATCGCCGGATAGGCGAGGGGCCGCACGTTGTCGTAGGGCGAGTAGGCCAAGATGGTCCGGAAGGCGCCCTCCTCCGTCGGGTTGCCCCATTCCGGCCATTCGGGCGGCGTCAGCGGCAGGTCGCCGTCGAGCATGGTGTTCAGGACGTCGACGAAGGGCACCTCCGCGACGATGCCGGCGAAGAGCTCGGGGGCGAGGTTCGCGACCGCGCCCATCAGCATGCCGCCGGCCGAGCCGCCGAGGGCCACGATGCGCTTCTCGGACGTGTAGCCGGCGGACGCCAGGGCGCGGCCGGCCGCCACGAAATCCGTGAACGTGTTCGTCTTCTTCTCGCGCTTGCCGTCCAGGTACCAGCGCCAGCCCTTCTCGGTGCCGCCCCGGATGTGGGCGATGGCGTAGACGAAGCCGCGATCGACGAGCGAGAGGAGGTTCGTCCGGAACGAGGCGGACATCGAGGACCCGTAGGAGCCGTAGCCGTAGAGAAGGCAGGGCGCCGTGCCGTCGAGCGCGAGATCCCTTCGGTGGATGAGGGACACGGGCACGCTCTCCCCGTCGGGCGCGAGCGCCTGGATGCGCCGCGTGACGTAGCGCGCCGGATCGAAGCCGCTCGGGATCGCCTGCCGCTTGCGGAGGCGGCGCTCGCGCGTCGCGAGGTCGTAGTCCCAGGTCTCGTTGGGGGTCGTGAGCGACGAATACGTGAAGCGGATCGTGCCCGAATCGAACTCGTAGCCCGGGTCGAGGCCCAGCGAGTAGGCCTCCTCGTCGAACGCGATCGCGTGCTCCTCGGCCGTCCAGATGTCGCGCACCACGATGCGCGGGTTCGCGTTCTCCCGCTCGAGCCGGACGAGGTGGCGGCCCATGGCGAACTGATAGAGCAGCATGGTGCCCGGCCGGTGCGGAACGAGGTCGCGCCAGCGAGCCCTCTCCGGATGCGCGACCGGCGCCACGCAGAGCTTGAAGTCCTCCGCCCCGTCGGCGTTGGTGCGGATGAGCAGGTCGAGCCCGTGATGCTCGACGTCGTAGAGCACGAGCGGCGTGCGGGCGGCGACGAGCCGCGGCACGGCCGCCGGATCGGCCCGGTCGACGAGCCAGGTCTCCGACGTCTCGTGGTCGCTGATGCGGATCAGCACGAAGGCGCCCGACGTGGTCTCGTCGATGTCGACGAACCAGCCCACGCTCTCCTCGGCGTAGATCAGGACGTCGTCCGCCTGCGCATCGCCGATCCGGTGGCGCCGGACGCGCGCCGGCCGGTGGTTCTCGTCCACCTCGACGTAGTAGAAATGCTGCCCGTCGGCGCACCAGACGGCCTCGCCCGAGGTCGCCCGGATCTCGTCCTCGAGGTCCCGGCCGGTCGCGAGGTCGCGCACCCGGATCGTGTAGAGTTCCGAGCCCGCGACGTCCGCGCTCCAGGCGATGCGGGCGTGGTCGGGCGAGTGGGCGGCATCGGCGAGGTCGAAATAGGCGCGACCCTCGCCCTCCTTGTCGCCGTCGATCAGGATCGCGGCCTCGCCGCCCTCCCGCCTCTCGCGGCAGACGAGCGGGTGCTGCCCGCCGTCGCGGTAGCGGGTGAAGTAGGCGAACGGCCCGTCGGGCTGCGGCACCGTGTCGTCGTCCTCCTTGATGCGGCCGCGCATCTCGCGGACCAGCGTCTCCCGCAGCGGCCCGAGATCGGCGAGATGCGCGGCCGAATAGGCGTTCTCGGCCTCGAGATGGGCCCGGATGGGGGCGGGGAGGGCGGTGCCGTCCTTCAGGACCTCGCGCCAGTTCTCCGCCTTCAGCCACGCGAAATCGTCCGGGACGGTCGTGCCGTGGAGCGTGAACGGCGCAGGATGGCGCATGGCCTGCGGCGCAGCGGCGCGTGCCGGCCAGGAGGCGGCCGGGACCGACCGGAGGGCCGGGCTGACGGGGGACACGGTCAAGGATCACTCCAGCGGCGGATCGTGCCTAGCGCCTAGCGGCCCCGCCGGGCGGACGCAACGCGACGGCGCCGGGACGCCGGGCCCCGGGGACGACTTGACGGCCGTAGGTAAATAATCCTAGATCGACCGGCCCCAGGCAGGGACAGGCCGTGCAAGGACCATAGCATGAACACCCGTAGCGTGAAGACCGGCGCCGCGTCCGAGGGGGTCCCGCTCTCGCGGGCGGCGAGCCGCCTGCTCGCGGCGCTCGGCGAGAGCGACGCGCGGGCGCTGCCGGATCCGGTGCGCGACGGGCATGTCCTCGTGCGCATCGGCCGGGGCGGCGTCTCGCTCGGGCGGGGGAGCCACCCGGAGGCGGCCCTGCGCGAGCTCGCGGCGCAGGACCTCGCGCGGCTGACCGAGCAGGGCGGGGCGCTCCGGACCGCGGTCGTCACGGAGGCCGGCGCGGCGCGGCTGCGCCGTCGCGCGGCGGGCGAGGACGGCTTCGCCGCCCAGCACCGCGACCTCGTCGAACGGCGCGTGCCGGACGGTGCGCCCCTCGTCGTGAACGCGAACGAGAGCCCGCTCGACTGGCTCCGTCGGCGGCGGGGCCGGGACGGCGAACCGCTCATCGATGCCGCCTGCTACGAGGCGGGCGAGCGGCTTCGTCGCGACCTCACCATCGGCGGCCTGCTGCCGTCGGTCACGGCCCGGTGGGACGCCGCCATCGGCGGCGGGGGCGGTCCGCGCGATCCGGCCGCCGCGGC
>JAEUAC010000167.1 GCA_019695455.1 Methylorubrum extorquens
GCTCCCGGCACCACGACGCAGTCGCAGCCCGGCGGCTCGACGGGGGCGTCCAGCCCCGAGCGTCCCGCCAATCCGACCGGCGCCGTGGGCCGCGAGCAGCCGGCGCCCGGCGGCGGCACCGCCCCGCCCGTGCGCCAGTAAGGCACGGCGTCGCGGCCCGCGTGCCCGACGCGAAGCCGACACAATCGGAGGGCGGGGTCCATCCCATGATGTCGACCCCGCCTCCCGGCCTCCGTCGCCGCTCCCTCCTCGGCGCCGCGGCCGCCGCGGCGGTCCTGCCCGCGTTCGGCGGGTCGCGCCCGGCGCAGGCCGCGGACTCCGTCTGGCACCACGCGCTGTCGCTCATGGGCGAGCCGCGCCACCCCGCCGGCTTCCCGCATTTCGACCATGTCCGGCCCGACGCGCCCAAGGGCGGCCTCCTGCGGCTCGGCGTGCAGGGGACGTTCGACAACTTCAACCTGTTCACGCAGGGCGTGAAGGGCGAGCTCGAGAGCGGCATCGGGGCCGGCGTGCACGACACGCTGATGATGTCGAACGAGGGCGAGATCGCGACCGAGTACGGGCTGATCGCCGAGGCGGTCTCCTACCCGGACGACCGCTCGTCCGTGACCTACCGGCTCCGCCGGGAGGCGCGGTTCCACGACGGGTCGCCGATCACGGTCGCCGACGTGATCTTCACCTTCGAGACCCTGAAGGCGAACTCGCCCCTCTACGCCTTCTACTACGCGACCGTGACGGGAGCGGCCGAGACGGCGCCGGGCGAGGTCACGTTCCGCTTCTCGCAGACGGGCAACCGCGAGCTGCCCCAGATCGTGGGCGAGATGCCCGTCCTCTCCAAGGCCTGGAACACGGGCACGGCGCCGGACGGGCGACGGCGCGATCCGTCCGAGACGTCCCAGGAGCCGCCGCTCGGCTCCGGCCCCTACCGGCTGAAGACCTTCGAGGCCGGGCGCTACGCCCATTACGAGCGCGTCGCCGATCACTGGGCGCGTGACCTCAACGTGAACCGAGGCCGCTTCAACTTCGGCGGCATCCGCTACGAGTACTACCGCGACTCGACCGTGCTGCTCGAGGCGTTCCGGGGCGACGCCTACGACTACCGGGTCGAGAACTCGGCCCGGGACTGGTCCACCGGCTACGCCTTCCCGGCCGTGACCGAGGGCCGGGTGCTCAAGGAGACGTTCCCGATCCGGGCCTCGGGCGTCATGCAGGCCTTCGTCTTCAATACCCGCCGGCCGCTCTTCGCCGACGCGCGAGTGCGGCGCGCCTTCAACCTCTGCTTCGACTTCGAGGACACGAACCGCACCCTCTTCTACGGGCTCTACGAGCGCGTGAACTCCTACTTCTTCGGCACCGAGCTCGCCTCGTCCGGCCTCCCGGAGGGGCGCGAGCGCGAGATCCTGGAGAGCCTGCGCGACAAGGTGCCGGCGCGCGTCTTCACGCAGCCCTACGCGAACCCGGTGAACGGCGACGCCGACAAGGTGCGGGCCAACCTGCGCGAGGCGGTGCGGCTCCTGGGCGAGGCGGGCTGGGAGCTGAAGGGCCGCCAGCTCGTGCGCAAGGGCACGGGCGAGCCGTTCCGGGTGGAGTTCCTGGGGTTCGATTCGAGCACGGAGCGCTACGTCCTGCCCTACCGGGCCGCGCTGGAGCGCATCGGCATCGCGGCCGACCTGCGCATCGTCGACGCCGCCCAGTACCAGAACCGCCTGCGGCAGGTGGATTTCGACGTGACCACGACCGTCTGGCCGCAATCGCTCTCGCCCGGCAACGAGCAGCGCGAGTTCTGGGGCTCGGCCGCGGCCGACCGGCCGGGCTCGCGCAACCTCGTCGGCATCAAGGATGCCGGCATCGACGCCCTGATCGAGCGGATCGTCTACGCCGACGACCGCGACACGCTGGTCGCCGCGACCCGGGCGCTCGACCGCGTGCTGCTGGCGCACGATTTCGTCGTGCCGCAATGGGCCTCCCGCGTGACCCGGACGGCCCGCTGGAACCGCTTCGGCCGCCCGGCCACGCTGCCCGACTACGGCGGATCGGGCTTCCCGACGGTCTGGTGGTACGACGACGCCCTCGCGGCCAAGGCGGGGACCCCGCGATGAGCGGCGCGACGCCCCCTCGTCCGACGCGGCTTCTCCCGCAAGGGGAGAAGGGCGCGCGCACTGGTCGTGCTTCGCTCGGCCGACGGCTGCCAACGCCATGATCGACAGCCGCGCCGTCCCTTCTCCCCTTGCGGGAGACGGTGGCCCTCGCGTCGGCGAGGGTCGGACGAGGGGGGCCGGCGCCGAGGCCCCCTCCCGCCGCGCCCTTCTCGCCGGCGCGGGCGCGATCGGTGTCGCGGCCGCCCTCCGGCCCGCGCGCGCTCTCGCGCAGGAGACCGAGAGCCACGGCCTGTCGGTGTTCGGCGACCTGAGATACCCGGCCGGGTTCCCGCATTTCGCCTATGTCCGGCCGGACGCCCCGAAGGGCGGGTCCGTGTCGCTGCAGATCACGGCGACGGGCGGGAACCAGGCCTTCGACACGTTCAACACGCTGAACACCTTCGTGCTGCGCGGCGACGGCGCGGCCGGCATGGACCTCACCTACGACAGCCTGATGGTCCGCGCGCTCGACGAGCCGGATTCGCTCTACGGCCTCGTCGCGCAGGGCGTGAGCCGGAGCCCGGACGGGCTCGTCTACCGCTTCCGCCTGCGGCCGGAGGCCCGGTTCCGGGACGGCACGCCGCTCACGGCCGCCGACGTGGCCTGGACCTTCGCGACGCTGAAGGAGAAGGGCCATCCCCGCATCGCCCAGGCGATCCGCCTCATGGAGCGCGCCGAGGCCGAGGCGCCGGACGTCGTCCGGATCACGTTCTCGCCCGGCCGCTCGCGCGACCTGCCCCTGATCGTCGCGGGACTGCCGATCCTGTCCGAGGCCTCGTGGCGCGGCCGCGACTTCGAGGCCGCGACGCTCGAGGCCCCGCTCGGCTCCGGGCCCTACCGGGTCGGCCGGTTCGAGGTGGGCCGCTTCGTCGCCTTCGAGCGGAACCCCGCCTATTGGGGCGCGAGCCTGCCCGTGAACGTCGGCCGCAACAACTTCGACGAGGTGCGGTTCGAGTATTTCCGCGACCGGCAGGTGGCGTTCGAGGCCTTCAAGGCCGGCGCCTTCACGTATCGCGAGGAGTTCACGGCCCGCATCTGGGCGACCGGCTACGACTTCCCGGCCGTCGCCGAAGGCAAGGTGAAGCGCGAGACCCTGCCCGACCGGACGCCCCAGGGCATGCAGGCCTGGTTCTTCAACTTGCGCCGCGAGCCGTTCCGAGACCCGCGGATCCGCGAGGCGATCGGCCTCGCCTTCGACTTCGAATGGACCAACGCGACCGTCATGTACGGCGCCTACACGCGCACGGCCTCCTATTTCGAGAACTCCGTCCTGAAGGCGGAGGGCCCGCCCTCCCCCGAGGAGCTCGCGCTGCTCGAGCCGCACCGGGCGCGGCTCCCGGCCTCCGTCTTCGGCGAGCCCTTCGTGCCGCCGCGCTCCGACGGATCGGGCCAGTCGCGCGAGCACCTGCGCCGGGCGGACGCGCTGCTGCGCGAGGCCGGATGCCGCCGGGAGGGCACCGTCCTGAAGCTGCCCTCGGGCGCGCCGCTCGCCTTCGAGTTCCTGGACAACCAGCCCATCTTCCAGCCGCACGTCCAGCCCTTCATTCGCAACCTCGGCCTGCTCGGCATCGCGGCGACGTCCCGCATCGTCGACCCGGCCCAGTACCAGCGGCGGACGGAGGAGTTCGATTTCGACGTCGTCGTGGTCCGCTTCGGAGGATCCTCGACCCCGGGCGAGGGCCTGCGGCAGATCTACGGGTCCGCCGCCGCCGCCATCCGCGGATCGCAGAACCTCGCGGGCATCGCCGATCCGACGATCGACGCGCTCCTCGACGTCGTCGTCGCGGCCGAGACCCGGCCCGCGCTGACCGTGGCCGTGCGGGCGCTGGACCGCGTGCTGCGGGCCGGCCGCTACTGCGTGCCCATGTGGTACCGGGCGAACCGCCCGCTCGCCCATTGGGACGTCTTCGGCCGCCCGTCCGAGACGCCCGAATACGGCCTCGGCGCGCCCGACCTCTGGTGGTACGACGCCGAGAAGGCCAAGCGGACGGGCCGTCCGTGAGGGGGCGCCGGCACCCCTCATCCGTCGTCGCGTCGCCGGGTCGGACGAGGGGCGCCGGCGCGACCCCGTGCCGAGCCGCCCCATGACGGCCTACCTCCTCCGCCGGCTGCTGCTCATGGTGCCGACGATCCTCGGCATCATGCTGATCTCGTTCGTCATCGTGCAGTTCGCGCCGGGCGGCCCGATCGAGCGCATCCTGGCGCAGCTGCAGGGCACGGATACCGGCGCGATGAGCCGCGTGACCGGCGGGAGCGGGGACGTCGCGGCGGCACGGCCGCAGCCCGGCGGCGGCGGAGGCGAGGCCTCGCGCTATCGCGGCGCCCAGGGGCTCGATCCGGCCTTCATCAAGCGGCTGGAGGTGCAGTTCGGCTTCGACAGGTCGCCGCCCGAGCGCTTCCTGAAGATGATCTGGGACTATGCCCGCTTCGATTTCGGGCGGTCGTTCTTCCGGGACGTGTCCGTGATCCAGCTGATCCGCGAGAAGCTGCCGGTCTCGATCTCGCTCGGCCTCTGGATGACGCTCCTCTCCTACGCGATCTCGATCCCGCTCGGCATCCGCAAGGCGGTCTCGGACGGCCGGGCCTTCGACGTCTGGACGTCCGCGATCGTGATCGTGGGCTACGCCATCCCGGGATTCCTGTTCGCGATCCTGCTCATCGTGCTCTTCGCGGGCGGCTCCTTCTGGCAGGTCTTTCCCCTGCGGGGGCTCACGAGCGAGAATTTCGGGCAGCTCTCGCCCGGCGCCCAGGTGCTCGACTACCTCTGGCACATCGCGCTGCCGATCACGGCCATGGCGCTCGGGTCCTTCGCGACCGCGACCCTGCTGACGAAGAACTCCTTCCTCGACGAGATCCGCAAGCAATACGTGCTCACGGCCCGCATGAAGGGGCTGACGCCGTCCCGCGTGCTCTACGGCCACGTCTTCCGTAACGCGATGCTGATCGTCGTGGCGGGCTTCCCGGGCGCCTTCATCGGCGCCTTCTTCACCGGCTCGCTCCTGATCGAGACGATCTTCTCGCTCGACGGGCTCGGGCTCCTGTCCTTCGAGTCGATCGTGAACCGCGACTACCCCGTCGTGTTCGGCTCGCTCTTCATCTTCTCGCTGCTCGGCCTCGTCGTGAACCTGATCTCCGACCTCACCTATGTCTGGATCGATCCCCGCATCGACTTCGAGACGCGGGACGCGTGATGGCGCGCCGGCCCCTCCGATGAGCGCCGACCTGGACGCGGTTCCGCTCGCCTCGCCGGCGAACAGCCCGGTCGCGCCGCCGCTGCCCCGCCAGGGATTCGTGCGGCTGTCGCCCATCAACGGCCGGCGCTGGACCAACTTCAAGGCGAACCGACGCGGATACTGGTCGCTCTGGCTCTTCCTGGCCCTGTTCGGCACGTCGCTCTTCGCCGAGCTGATCGCGAACGACCGCCCGCTCCTCGTCTCCTACAAGGGCGAGTGGCTCGTCCCCGTCCTCGTGGACTACCCGGAGGAGCGCTTCGGCGGCTTTCTGGCCGTCACGGATTACCGGGACCCGACCATCCGCCGCGAGATCGCCGAGAACGGCTGGGCCCTCTGGCCGCCGATCCGCTTCGCCTACAACACCCACAACCTCGACCTGCCGGTGCCGGCCCCCGCCCCCCCGACCTGGCGGCTCACGGACGCCCAATGCCGGCCCGCGGCCGAGAAGGCGGGCGGGCCGGTGCCGCCCGGCGCCGCCTGCGGCGCGCTCGAGACGAACTGGCTCGGCACCGACGACCAGGGCCGGGACGTCGTCGCGCGCCTGATCTACGGCGTCCGGCTCTCGATCCTGTTCGGGCTCGTGCTGGCGACGATCTCGTCGGCGATCGGCATCTTCATGGGGGCGATCCAGGGCTATTTCGGCGGCTGGACCGACCTCGTCCTGCAGCGCTTCATCGAGATCTGGACGTCGCTGCCCTCGCTCTACCTCCTCATCATCATCTCGGCGATCATCACGCCCTCCTTCTTCGTCCTCCTCGGCATCCTCCTCCTGTTCGAATGGGTGGCGCTCGTCGGCGTCGTGCGGGCGGAGTTCCTGCGCGCCCGCAACTTCGAATACGTCCGCGCCGCCCGGGCCCTCGGCCTGTCCAACGGCGCCATCATGGTGCGCCACCTCCTGCCCAACGCCATGGTGGCGACGCTGACCTTCCTGCCCTTCAACCTGAACGGCTCCATCGCGACCCTCACGTCGCTGGACTATCTCGGCTTCGGCCTGCCGCCCGGCTCGCCCTCGCTCGGCGAGCTCCTGGCGCAGGGCAAGGCGAACCTGCAGGCGCCCTGGCTCGGCCTCACGGGCTTCGTCGTCATCGCGACGATCCTGTCCCTCCTCATCTTCGTCGGCGAGGCCGTGCGCGACGCCTTCGACCCGCGGAAGACGCTCGCGTGACGCTCCGGATCCTCATCGCCGACGGCGCCCCGGCCGAGGCCCAGGCCGACCTCGCCCGGTTCGGAGCCCCCTCCAACCAGGCGATGTTCGAGGCCGCCCTCGCCCGCCACGCGCCGGACGCGGTCGCGACCACGATCAACATCGCGGACGGCGAGGCCCTGCCGGCCGGCACCGCCCTCGGCGATTTCGACGGCGTGATCCTCACCGGCTCGCCCCTGAACGTCTACGACCGCGTGCCGGCCGTGACGCGGCAGATCGACTTCGCCCGCGCCGTCTTCGCCGCCGGGCGCCCCGTCTGGGGCAGCTGCTGGGGCCTCCAGCTCGCGACGGCCGCGCTCGGCGGGACGGTCCGACTGAACCCGCGCGGCCGGGAGCTCGGCCTCGCGCGCCGCATCGCGCTCACGGAGGCCGGCCGGGCCCACCCGCTCTACGAGGGACGGCCCGACAGCTTCGACGCGCTCTGCTCCCATGTCGACGAGGTCGAGGTGCCGCCGGCCGGCGCCGTCGTGCTGGCGTCGAACGGCATGAGCGCCGTCCAGGCGCTCTCCGTCGAGACCGAGGCGGCCGACTTCCTCGGCGTCCAGTACCATCCCGAGCACACCTTCGGCCTCACGGCCGCGATCGTGGAGGGCCGTGCCTCCTCGCTCGTCCGCGAGGGCCTCGGCCGGAGCGAGGCCGACCTCGCAGCGCTCGCCGCCGATTACCGCGCCCTCGACCGGGACCCGGCCCGCCGCGACCTCGCCTGGCGCTACGGCTGCGACCCCGAGGTCCTGGACCCCGCCCGGCGCTCGACCGAGATCGCCAACTGGCTGGCGAGCCGCGTGCGGTCGAAGGCCGGACGGTGATG
>JAEUAC010000329.1 GCA_019695455.1 Methylorubrum extorquens
TTCTTCGCGGCGGCCGCCTTGGCGGCTGGTGCGGCCGCCTCCTTGGTTCCGGGATTGGCCGAGGCCTTCTTCGGTGCAGCAGCCTTGGCGGCCGGCGCCTTCGCGGCGGCCTTCGGAGCCGCCTTGGCAGCGGTGGCCTTGGCAGCGGTGGCCTTTGTCGCGGCGGCCTTGGGCGCGGCCGCCTTGGAAGCCGCCGTCTTCGCGGCAGCGGCCTTCGGAGCCGCGGCCTTGGCGGCGGGCGCCTTGGCCGGCTTCGTCTCCGGCGCCACGGCCGCGACGGCCGACTTGGCGGCCTTCACGACTTTCGCCGCGGTCTCTTCGACGGTCTTCTTGGCCGCCGTCGCGACCTTTGCTGCAGTCTTGGCCAAAGCGTTGCTCCTCGAAGTCGGGCGAGCACCCGCGAACAAGTGCGCCGAAGAGCGAGCATGGCGGGGGTGCGGGTGATTCTCAAGGGCGCGCAAGGCCGTCAAGGCGGCATTCCACCGCTCCCCGACACGATCGATCGCCCGCAGCAGCCCCGGATACGGTCGCGCCGCGCACGTGCACCCGATCTCGCAGGCCGCGGCGCAAGGCGCGAGCCGGATCGGTCCACCACCGTCCCGGGCCGCCGCGCCCCCTTCTCGACGGCCCGCGGGCGTGTCAGTGCGCCCATGACAACCGCGGAGCCGGCCGGGCTCGGTCCGGTCACCGAAGGCGATGACGACTCCGATGACGACGACCCTCCGCAGCACGGCGGGGCCCGAGAGCTGGGTGCAGGTGCGGGCGGGCCTGCCGTATTTCGTCACCGAGGACGGATCGCCCTGGACCCCCATCGGCCAGAACGACTCGATCAGCTGGATCGAACTCGCCGGCCTCCATCGGCGGCGCGATCTCGCCGGTGTCGAGACGCATCTGCGCCGGCTACACGCGCACGGCGTCACGTGCCTGCGCCTGATGATGGAATACGCACAGGGCCGCCGCTTCTACCTGGAGCGGCCGGCCGGGCGGTTCGTCCCGCACATGGTCGCGCTCTGGGACGACCTGTTCGCCCTGTGCGAGCGGATCGGCCTCAAGATCCTGCTGACGCCGTTCGACACGTTCTGGACGTGGCTGCAATGGGATCACCATCCCTACAACGAGCGGCATGGCGGCCCGCTCGCGCATCCGTCGCAGTTCCTCCTGAGCCGTCCGACGCGCGACGCCATCAAGGCGAGGCTGACCTTCGCGGTCGAGCGCTGGGGCGGTTCTCCCGCTCTCTTCGCCTGGGACCTCTGGAACGAGATCCACCCCGCGCATGCGGACGGGTCGGCGGACGGCTTCGGCGAGTTCATCCACGATCTCGCCAGCCACGTCCGCGACCTCGAGCTGCGCCTCTACGGCCGCACGCATCCGCGCACCGTCTCGCTCTTCGGGCCCGAACTCTGGTGGCGGCCGGAGATGGACCTGAGCACGCCGATCTACCGGCACCCGGATCTCGATTTCGCGACCATCCACATCTACCACGAGGGCACGATCGACGCCCCGCGCGACACGGTGGCGCCCGCGCGCAGCATGGGCCGCATCGTGCGCGACGCGCTGGCCGAGATCCGGGACGATCGGCCCTTCCTCGACAGCGAGCACGGACCGATCCACACCTTCAAGGACAGGCGGAAGAGCCTGCCGGAGGCCTTCGACGACGAATACTTCCGGCACATGCAATGGGCGCATTGCGCCTCGGGCGGGGCGGGCGGCGGGATGCGCTGGCCCAACCGCAATCCGCACGTGCTCACGTCCGGCATGCGCCGCGCCCAGCGCGCGCTGGGCGCCGTCGCCGAGGGCATCGACTGGACGTCCTTCCGCCGTCGCAACCTGAACGACGCCGTGAAGACGCTCTCGTCCCAGGTGGCCGTGTTCGCCTGCGGCGACGCCCGGCAGGTGCTGGCCTGGCTCCTGCGGACCGACGTCACGGGCCCGAACGGCATGCAGCGCACCGATGCCGCGCCGCTCTCGACCTGGATCCGCGTGCCGGGGCTCGAAGCCGGCCGCTACGTCGCCACGGGCTGGGACACGGGGACCGGGGAGCCCGCCTGGACCCGCGAGGTCGAGGCGGCGGGCGGCGCGGTCTCGCTCGCGCTGCCGCCCTTCGGGACCGACGTCGCGATCACGCTCCGGCCCCGGCCCGCCGGGCCGTAGCGCGGGTCAGCGCGGCGGCAGCCCGAGCATGTCGCGCGCCTCGCCGGCGCTCGCGGGTTCGTGGCCGAGTTCCGTGATGATCCGGACCGTGCGGGCGACGAGCTGCTCGTTCGTCGCGAGCTCGCCGCGGGCATAGTAGTTGTTGTCCTCGAGGCCGACCCGGACATGGCCGCCGAGGAGGATGGCCTGCGTGGTCGCGGGCAGCTGGGCCGGCCCGATCCCCGAGACGCAGAAGATCGAGTGCGGCGGCAGCATCCGGATCATGGCGGCCAGGATGTCGTGGGAATACGGCATCGCGCCCTGGAAGCCCTTGTCCGCGCCCAGCACCATGTTGATGTAGTAGGGCGGCTTGTCGTAGCCCTTCTCGATCAGGCGGGTCACGTCCTGCAGGATGTGCTGCGGGCCGAACACCTCCCATTCCGGCTTGATGCCGCGGTCCTGCATGCGCCTGGCCAGGATCTCGCAGCGCGAGGGCGTGGTGATGACGCAGATCTCGCGCCCGCCATGCACGTCGGCGAAGGTCATGCCGTCGAACGTCGCCATCTCGGCGCCCGCGTCGCACCCCTTCAGGCGCTCGGAGAAATCGCTCTCGAACAATCCGTCGGGCCGGGGCACCAGCATGTCGCCGGACGATCCGCCGCCCGTCGAGTTGTTGATGACGATGTCGGTCCTCGCCCGGATCCGGTCGTTGATGTCCCGGTAGATGTCGGCGTTGCAGGTCGCCTCGTCGTCGGGCCGGCGCGCGTGCAGGGCCGCGATCGCGGCGCCGGTTTTCCAGGACCTCTCGACCGATTCCGCGATCTCGCCCGGCTGGGTCGGCAGGTTCGGGTTCTGCGCCTTCGAGGCCATGCCGCCCGTGGGCGCCACCGTCACGATCACCTTGGCCATGTCATCCTCGTCCTTCGTGGCACTGGTCTCGGCTCTGCGGGGCGGCGTCAGGGGAGGGCGCCCGACCCCGCCTTGGCGCTCACGATCTCGACGAGCAGGCGGTCCCGCTCCGCGACCGCGGCCGCGAAGTCGACGGACGCGATCTCGGACTCGACGCCCGCGATGAGCTTCCGCTTCAGGGCCTCGTCGAGGACGGGGGTGCCGAGATCGGCCCACATCGCTTCGGTCAGCGGGCCGAGATGGTCGAGGAGGTGGCGCAGCCCGCCGGCGCCACCCGAGAGGTGGCTCAGGAAGACCGGGCCGAGCAGCGCCCAGCGCAGGCCCGGCCCGTGGGCGATGGCCGCATCGACCTCCGCGACCGTCACGGCGCCGATGTCGACGAGGTGGTAGGCCTCGCGCCAGAGCGCCGCCTGCAGGCGGTTCGCGACGTGGCCGACGAGTTCCTTGCGGATGCGGATCGGCTTCTTGCCCACCGCCTCGTAGAACGCCATGGCGCCCGCGATGGCCTCCTCGGAGGTCGCCTCGCCGCCGACGACCTCGACGAGCGGAACGAGGTGGGGCGGGTTGAACGGGTGGCCGACGAGCACGCGCTCCGGGTGGCGGCAGGCGCCCTGGAACAGGCTCGGCTTGAAGCCCGACGACGAGGTGGCGAGGATCACGTCCGGCGCGGTCGCGGCGTCCAGGCGCCGGTAGGTCTCGCGCTTCACGTCCTCCCGTTCCGGCCCGTTCTCCTGCACGAAGTCGACCTCGGCGACGCAGCTCTCGAGATCCGGGGCGACGCGGATGCGCGCCGGATCGGCGCCTTCCGACAGCCCCAGACGCTCGAGCGCCGGCCAGGCGGTCTCCACGTCGGCGCGCAGGCGCGCTTCGGCGCCCTCCGACGGGTCGGTCGCCACCACGTCGTAGCCGCGGGCCGCGAAGAGGGCGGCCCAGCTCGCGCCGATGACGCCCGTCCCGACCACCCCGATGCGCCCGATCGCGCGCTGAGCCATGCTCGTCCTCCCCGGGGCCGTCGGACGTTCCGCCGATCGAGCCGTCGTCGTCATGTGGCAGCACTGTCGGAGGCGCGGCAAGCCCGCCCGGCGACCGGGCGGCATAGGCGCCGCGGGCGAGTCGGCCTAAGAGGGCGAGGAGGCGGTCGAGCGGCCCGCCTCGCCGGTCCCTGTCGCGCCGCGCCGTCCTCGCGGCGGCCCGGCGACGCCCGGGGCAGGGCAGGCACCAACCAGCGCGCGACGTTCGGCTCCCGTCGCGGCGCAGCATCGAGGCCGGCCGGACGGGATCCGGCCCGCCGGAGGATCGGCATGGGCGACGACACGGGCGGCGGCTTCCGGAACGAGCGCGAGATGACCATCGAATGGGGCCAGTGCGACCCCGCCGGGATCGTCTTCAACCCGCGCTACTTCGAGTTCTTCGACTGGTCGACCGCGCTGCTCCTCGAAGCCGCGACCGGGATGCGCAAGGCGGCCATGACGGCCCATCACGGCATCGTCGGCACGCCCGTCGTCGAGACGCGGGCCGTGTTCCACGCGCCGACGCGCTTCGGCGACCGGGTGCGGATCGTCTCGGCCGTCGGGACCGTGAAGCGGTCGAGCTTCGGCCTGCGCCACCGGCTGTTCCGGGGCGAGCGCCTCTGCGTCGAGGGCGAGGAGACCCGCGTCTGGGCCGGCCGCCACCCCGACGACCCCGAGCGGCTGGCGAGCGTCGCGATCCCGGCGGACGTCGTCGCGGCGCTGTCCGGCACGCGCTGATCCGCTCGGCGCGTGCCGCGGATCGCGCCGTCGGCGCGACGGCGCGTCGCGTTAGCGATCCGTCCACCCTGTCGGCGGGCCCCGGCCCGGCGTTAGGGCTCCGTGGACGGCTCCGGCGGCTTCCTCGGCGCCCGCGCGACGCCGACCGGTCGCGCCCGGAGAGCGGTCGCATGCGCCTCGTCCCGATCGTCCTCGCCGCGCTGCTCGTCCCGGGCCTCGCCGCCGCCCAGCCCGCGCGCGAGGCGGGACGGAGGAGCGATTCCGGGTCCGAGAGCCTCGGCGCGATCCGGCCGGTCTCGCTGCCCGAATGCCGCCGGCCCGGCGACCGCGACTGGGCGCCCGCCTTCGCCCGCTGCATCGGCCAGGGCCGCGAGGTCTACGTCCCGGCCGGCCTCTACGAGGTCGCGGCGCCCGTCGTGCTGCGGTCGGGCACGAGGCTGCGGGGCGCCGGCAAGGGGCTGACGACCATCCGGCTGGCCGACCGGGCGAACGCGGACGTGGTCCAGACGGAGGGCGCCTACGGCCTGTTCGGCACCCGCTCGTCGGGCGGGGCGCGGCGCTGGTCGATCTCGGACCTGACGATCGACGGCAACCGCCGCGGCCAGACCGCGATCGGGCCGGCCGTGGACGCCGTGAACTGCCTCGCGATCTACGGCGACAACTGGGACCTGCGCGACGTGCTGCTGACGCAGTGCCGGGGCCACGGGATCCGCTCGGAATGGTTCGACGGCGGCGCCGTCGGCGGCATGGAGGCGAGCCTCCTGAACGTCACGATCGACGTGGCCGGACGGCACGGCTGGTGGTTCAAGGGACCGCACGACAGCAACGCCGTGAAGCTCATCGTCATCGACGCGGGCCAGGAGATGGACGACCTCTACGACGGCCTGCGCATCGAGGGGGCCGCCAACGGCCGCTTCGTCGACTTCCATGGCTGGCACCGCTCGGTCGCGACCAACCGCGTCCGCTACCAGCTGTATTCGTCCGGCTCGAACCAGATCATCGCCTCCCACATCGAGGGCGGCCGCTCGCAGCTCTACCATGCGGGCCAGTTCGACCAGGTGATCGGCTCGTTCGTCTACGCGCCGTTCGGGCCGCCCGGATCGGCGCTGGTCACCTTCGCGGGCAACAGCAACACGCATGTCGGCAACCAGTACCAGTCCTTCGCCGGCCATCCGACCTACGGCATCCGCCTCGGCACGAAGGACCGGAGCGTCGTCTACAACCGCGTCGTCGAGGGCCAATTCCAGGACTTCGACGCCGCCGGAGCCGTCCAGTTCGTCGGGGACGGCGGGTCGAACAGGATCTCGGGCTACGGCTTCTCGCGGCCGGGCGGCACGACCACCTTCGACGGCCGGATCCACGACACGACCGAAATCGACTACAAGCAGGGCGGCACGCCGATCGAGATCGCATCGTGGCGGCTGAAGTCGACGCCGCCCGCCGCGACGTCCGACGCCTGCAATCCCGGCCAGATGACCTTCGACGACGAGGCCCTCTACGTCTGCACGCCGGCCCGTTCCTGGAAGCGGGCGCCGCTCGCGCGCTGAGGTCACCGGTAACGCGCCCTTAAAGCGAGCGGCCTAAGCCCTGCGGACTCGAGGTCCACGTGCGAGTCCGGCCGATGACATCCCCAAGGCTCGCGTTGCCCAGGATCGATCTGGCGTCCTCGGCCAACGATCTCCTGCGGAACGTCGCGAACGGCACGTTCCTCCTCGCCGTCGTCGCCGCGAACTTCACGCTCATGCGGCCGTCGCCGGTCGACATCCTCATCATCCTGACGCTGGGTCTCGCCGTCCTCTCCGGCCAGATCATGACCACCAACATCGTCGTGTTCCTGGTCGCCATCGCGTCCTGGCTCCTGTCGCTCTACGCCTCCTCGCTCTGGGAGATCGACGACCCGGAGGCGACGTTCCTCGTCATCAAGATCACCTATGCCCTGTCCATCGCCGTCTGCTCGGCGCTGATCGCGGCGCATTGGCGGCGGGAGGACCTGCAGCGCTTCATCGCAATCTTCGTCCTGTCGAGCTTCGTCGCGGCCTGCCTCGGCATCCTGGGCATCGCCACCGGCAGCGAGGATCTCACCTGGGACGGCCGCGCCAGCGGGCTCTTCGACGATCCGAACATGTACGGCTCGTTCCTGCTCACGGGCCTGATCTCGTGCATGTACAAGCTGCAGCGGGGCCGCCATCGCCTGATCTACGGGCCCGTCATGGCCGTCCTGCTGCTCGGCCTCGTCCTGTCGTTCTCGCGGGCCGCCATCGTCTCGTTCATGCTGTGGGGCGGGCTGTTCTACCTGTTCATCAACCTGCGCAACCTGCCGCGCGCCCTGTTCTTCCTGTTCGCGGCCGCCGTCGTGGCGCTGTGCGTGCTCGCGATCGGCGCCCTGATCGAGCCCGACCTCGCCGCCAAGTTCGCCGACCGCACAACCATCGCCAAGCCCTACGACCTCGGGCACGACGGCCGGTACAACCGCTACCTGCTCAGCGTCGAGATGATCCTGCAGAACCCGATGGGCCTCGGCGTGCTCGTCCTGCACCGCCTCTTCGACGAGCCGATCCACAACATCTGGCTCTCGTCCTTCGTCAATTACGGCTGGATCGCCGGCTTCGCCTACACGTTCCTGATCATCTTCACGGTGGTGGTGTCGCTGAGGAACTACCGGGCCCTGCGCGAGCCCATGCTGATCGTGCTGCTGCTCGGCTGGGTGGCCGTCCAGTTCTGCGCGATCCTGCACGAGGCGGAGCGCTGGCGGCACCTCTGGATGCTGTTCGGCCTCATCTGGGGCCTGAACCTGAAGCGCCTCGCGTCGCAGCCGCCCGAGCCGGCCCGCGCTCCGTCCCGTGCCGTTCCAGCCGCCGCGTGACCGCGCCGGCCTTGACGGACCGGCCGGGGTCGTGATGCGGTGATCGCCCGCCGCCGCGTCCCGGACCCGACCGCATGACCGGCCTCCGGGCGACGCTGACGGAACTCTACGAGGGGCAGACCGAGCGCGCCTTCCGGTTCCGCTACGGCCTCCTCGCCTTCGACCTCGCGACCATCCTCTTCGTGGTGGTCTCGTCCTTCTGGACGCTGACGGCGCCCGTCGTCGCGCTGGACATGGTCATCGGGCTCCTCGTGCTCGGCGATCTCCTGGCCCGCCTCTCGATCAGCGACCGCCGGCTGCGCGAGTTCCTGCACGTCTCGACCTGGGCCGACATCGTGTCGGTCGTGGCCTTCCTGGTGCCGGCGATCGGGCAGGGCGCGGGCTTCCTGCGGATCCTGCGCACGCTGCGCCTGCTGCGGACCTACACGATCCTCCAGCGCCTGCGCGCCGACAGCGCCGTCTTCCGCCGCAACGAGGACGTCATCGTCGCGGTGGCCAACCTGTCGGTCTTCATCTTCGTCATGACGGGGATCGTCTACGCGACGCAGCACGGCTCCAATCCGGCGATCCGCCACTACGTCGACGCGCTCTACTTCACGGTGACGTCGCTCACGACGACGGGCTACGGCGACGTCACGCTGCCCGGCACGACGGGCCGGGTGATCTCGGTCGTCGTGATGATCTGCGGCGTGACCCTGTTCCTGCGGCTCGCCCAGATCCTGTTCCGGCCGCACAAGGTCCGCTTTCCCTGTCCCGTCTGCGCCCTCCAGCGCCACGATCAGGATGCCGTGCATTGCAAGGCCTGCGGCACGCTGCTCGACATTCCGGACGAGGGGGACTGAGCGGCGCGCCCGTCGGGCCCCGACGAGCCATGGCCGCCGGCGGAACGCCCGGCCCCTACCTCAAATGAGGGAGGCACCCACGAGACCTCCGCCCTAGCGTGCGGGCATGTTCGACGTCCTTCGCACCACATCGCCGTCCCTCGCCGCGGACGCCGCTCGGGAGCCCTTCCAGATCAGGGTCGGGTGGGCGGTCCTCGCTCGATGCAGGTCCGAGCACGATGCGATCGACCGAGCCCTCGACCTGAAGCGGCGCATGCCCCGGCGGGTCGTCGTCATCGGCAACCTGCTGACCGGACACGAGGTCGAGCTGCCGTCCGACGCCGCCGCGTAGGGGTCGCGCCACCGGGCCCGCGTTCAGGGCAGGCGGAGCCAATCCGGCCGGCGAGCCTTCCGAACGGTCAGCCCACCATTCGGAATCGGGTCCGGCGGGACCGGTGCCAAGTCATTGATTTCGCTTGGAGCGGGTGAAGGGAATCGAACCCTCGTCATCAGCTTGGAAGGCTGTTGCTCTACCATTGAGCTACACCCGCGGACCGACTCGACGAGGGTGTCTTGGTGGGGGAAGTAGGACTCGAACCTACGAAGGCATAGCCAGCGGATTTACAGTCCGCCCCCTTTGCCGCTCGGGACATTCCCCCGTCCCAGGACAGCCGACGCCGTAGACGGCCGGCATCCCGTGGCCTGCGCCAGGGGACGGCGAGGCTTATGGTGGCCGGCCCGAAGGGTGTCAACCCGGGGACGCGCCGGCGCCCCTTCCGGCGCCCATGCGGCGTGTCGGCCTGGACAGGCGGGGCCGCTGGGCCCAAGGGGACGGGATGCGACCGGATGCGAAACGCGGCCCGAAGATCTGGACCGGCCCGAGGCGGCCTCCGGCCCGCACCCTCGCGCCGCCCGCGCCCGACCACGCCATCCTGTTCGGCGCCCACGCGGTGATCGAGGCGCTGAGGAACCCGGCCCGGATACCGCGCCGCCTCCTCGCGACCGAGAACGGCGCCCGCCGACTCGCGGAGGAGATCGGCGACCTCGCCATCCCGCCGGAGGTGGTGCGGGGCGACGAGATCGGACGGATCCTCGGACCCGAGGCCGTGCACCAGGGCTTCTACCTGGAGACGGACCCGCTGCCGGGGCTCGCGCTCGACGATCTCGGGCCCGAGAGCTTCGTCCTCGCGCTCGACCAGGTGACGGATCCGCACAACGTGGGCGCCATCGTCCGCACGGCGGCGGCCTTCGGCGTCGACGCGCTGCTGACCACGGCGCGCCATTCGCCGGCCGCGACCGGCGTGCTCGCGAAGGCGGCCTCGGGCGGGCTGGAGCACCTGCCGGTCGTGACCGTGGGCAATCTCGGCGACGCGCTCACGACGCTCGGGGAGCGAGGCTTCGAGCGCATCGGGCTCGATTCGGAGGGCGAGACGGATTTCGCGACGCTCGGCCCGGTGAGGCCGGCCGTGCTGGTCCTCGGCGCGGAGGGGAAGGGCCTGCGGCAGCGGACGCGAGCCTGCTGCGACCGCGTGGCCCGGCTCGAGATGCCGGGCGCCATCAAGAGCCTGAACGTCTCGAACGCCGCCGCGATCGCGCTCTACAGCCTGGCGGGCCCGCGGAGGGGCTGACCGGCCGGGGAGCGCGGCGCCCGCACGCGGCGGCCACGCCCCGGCGGCCGACCGCCGTCCGACGCGCTCAGGAGCGATCCTGTCCGATGGTGATCGTGCGCGGCCGGATCGGCGCCGCCTCGCTCTCGGCCTGCCGCATGGGCTCCTCGCGAGCGCTCGACCGCGTACGCGCCGAACGCCGATCGCCACCGATCACGTAGATGGCGGGCGGCTTCACGGGAGAGGGCGCGATGCCGACGAGGCTCGGCCCATGGTCGGGATGGCTCACGACGGGAAAGGTCGGCTCCGGCGGCGCTCCGGCGTCGAGCGGAATGCCGAACGGGTCCACGATGCCGGCCGCGAGCGGCAGGCCGTAGCCGCCGTAGCCGAACCCGTATCCACCGTAGCCGTAGCCGCCGAAACCGATCGGCGCGACGATCCCGCGGCGTCGGCCGTAGCCGAAGGCGCGGCGCTGGAAGGCGGAGGGGCCAGCGCCCGAGAAGACGTCGCCCGCCATCACGGGCGAGCGGCCGGGCCCGAAACGGCCGGCGGACGGCGCGCCGGGTCCGACGGAGCCGGACGCGGCAGGTCCTCCGCGGACCGCGCCGCGGGTCTGGGCCTCCGCCGCGCCCGCCAGCGCGAGGCCGGCCAGGAGAACGATGGCACCATGGCGGGACGACAAGGCTCGCATCGCGACACCTCCCTCTTCGATCCGCCTCCTCGGGGTCACCCTACCATCGGCCGGGGAGCGGAGTCACGGCGCCTCCCGGGCCGATCGTCGCGATCCGGCGCGTCCGGCGCTCAGCCGCGGAGCCGGATGCCGGCGAGCTTCAGCGTGGCGAGCAGCACGGCCGCGTAGGCGAGGAGGCTCGCGAGGCCGAGGATCGCGAGGGTCGCGGGATCGGCCAGGGGGCCGAGCGGACGGCAGGCCGCCGCGACGGGCTCGGCCGCGACGAGGAGGAGGAGGGCGACGACGACGCAGCCGGCCGCGATGCCGGCGAGGGTCAGGCCGAAGGGGCGCGACGGCGCCGCCGCGTTGCGGCGGATGGCGAGGAGCCACAGGATCGCGACGTTGAGCCAGGCGCCGGCCGAGGTCGCGAGCGCGAGGCCCGCGACCCCGAAGGGGCCCGTCAGGCCGATCTTGAGCGCGACGTTCAGCCCGTAGCCCGCGAAGGTCGCCCAGAGCGGCGTGGTCGTGTCGCCGCGCGCGAAGAAGCTCGCCGTCACCGAGCGCAGGATCACGGCGGCCGGCAGGCCGACCGCGTAGGCCGCCAGCACGGCCCCCGCCCGCTCGGCGGCGGCCGCGTCGAACGCGCCGCGGGCGAAGAGCGCCCGCATGACGAGATCCGGCACGAGGAGGAAGGCCACCGCGCAGGGCGCCGCCAGCGCCAGCGTGAAGCCGATCGCCCGGTTCTGCGCGGCATGGGCGGCCGCCGGATCGCCCGCGGCGAGAAGGCGCGTCATGGTCGGCAGGAGCACGGTCCCGGCCGCGATGCCGACGACCCCGAGCGGCAGCTGGTAGAGGCGCTCCGCATAGTAGAGCGAGGCGAGGGCGCCCACCGGCAGCACGGAGGCGATGATCGTGTCGGCGAACATCGCGATCTGCACGCCGGCCGATCCCGCGACCGCCGGTCCCAGCCGGCGGAAGAAGCCGCCGAGCTCCGGATCGCCCGCCGGCCGGGACGCGCGGGGCATGATGCCGGCCCGCCGGGCGGCCGCCCAGACGAGCAGCAGCTGGCCGAGTCCCGCCGCCGCGACGCCCCAGGCGGCGGCGTAGCCCGCATTCGGAAAGAGCCAGGCGGCCGACAGCGCCCCCACGAGGCAGACGTTCAGGAGGATGGGCGCGCCCGCCGCCGCCGCGAACCGGTCGTGCGCGTTCAGGATGGCCGAGATCAGCGTGACGAGCGTGATCAGGAGGAGATACGGGAACGTGATCCGCGTGAGGTCCACGGCGAGCGCGAACGTGCCCGGCGCGAGACCCGGCGCCAGGAGGCCGACGAAGCCCGGCATGGCGGCCAGCGCGGCCGCCAGGATGACGAGCTGCACGACCACGAGGATCGCCAGGATGCGGCCGGCGAAGGCGCGGGCCCGCGCCTCGCCCTCGCGCTCGAGCAGGCGCGCGTAGCCGGGGATGAAGGCCGCGTTGAAGGCGCCTTCGCCGAAGATCGCGCGGAAATGATTGGGCAGCCGGAACGCCACGACGAAGGCGTCCGCGACCGGGCCGACGCCCATCACGGCCGCCGTCACGACGTCGCGCA
>JAEUAC010000303.1 GCA_019695455.1 Methylorubrum extorquens
CGGCTACCGCCCGCCCCGGGCCCGCGGCCGAGTCTCCGTGCAGCCCTACTACTCGCGCTGACGCGTCACCGGTTCGGGTCGGGAAGCCCGTCCCGGACCAGCCGGCCGAACTCGGGCCCGTCGCCGACCTCCCGACCCCGGGCGCCGACACGCGACCGCTCCGTCAGGTCGGCGAAGGACAGGCGCGTGTCCAGCCGGCCCAGGTCGTAGACGTAGTCCGGCAGGTAGCCGGACGCGACGATCCGCCAATCGAACGGGACGGGCGCGACGGCGCGCGCGATCCGGAACAGCTCCGTCGTGCAATTGGCGAGGAGCGAGTTGTACCAGGCCGGCGCCGCCGCGATCGCGTTGGCGCGCCGGACCGCCTCGAGCAGCAGCGGCCGGATCTCGGCCGGCTCGGCCCGGATGCGGTAGATCCGCGTGTCCTCGCCGCGCGCGGTGGTGCGCAGCCTCACGATGTCCCTGTCGTCGGCCGCGATCACGACCAGCTCGTACTGGCGGAAGAAGCCGGCGAGGTTGGAATAGACCTCCCCCTTCTCGCGCCGGATCTCGAAGGACAGGGTGAGGAAGCGCCCGTCCGCGAAGCCGAACGAGAGCAGCGTGTGCGCGATGAGCGGTCCGGTCCAGTAGGAGGCGATCAGGTCGGCGCTGCGCAGGTCAGCGAGGTCGAAGGTCCGGTCCTCCCAGCGGGCCGTGAACTCGGTCTCGGTCCGCCAGTCGAAGACGCGCACGTCCCGCACCTCCAGCCGGTCGCCCGCGAGAGCGGCCGTCATCGTCCGGGACACGTCGACGTCCCAGTCGCGGTCGCCACGCGCCGGTAGCTGGCCGAACCAGAGGACGAGCCCGGCGAGGAGCGCCGCCCAGGCCGCCGGGAGCGCGGGCGCCCGGTTCGCGAGGCCGGCGAGGGCCGCGAGGCTCGCGGCGCAGAACAGCGCGGCGAGGATGCCCGCCACCGCGGGCCCGCCCGGGGCCCGGAACCACAGGAACAGGGCGCCCCAGGCCCCGCCGGCCAGGACGATCGCCCACCCGGCAGCCAGGGCCGCCACGATCAGACCTCGACCCATCCGCCTCCCCGTTCCCCACCCCGCTTAGCAACGACGGGTTGCCTGCGCCACGACGTCATGGAATGCAGCGGCCATGCTTCGCGCCGCTTCGCCGCATCCGTGTCCCTCCCGCCCCGCGGTGCGGCGGCGACGGTCCGTGGTCCTGGCGGCCATCCTGGCCCTCGGCGGCTGCGCGGCGCCGCGCACGCCCTACACGGAAGCCGACCTCGCCCAGGCCGAGACGGCCGTGCCGGGCGCCCGCTCCTTCGGCGACACGCCGGACCCGCGCTTCGCGGCCGGCGTCCAGGCCGCCTTCGCGCGGCGGGACGCGACCTACCTGGCGCTCTCGGGCGGCGGCGGGGACGGCGCGTTCGGGGCCGGCATCCTCAACGGCTGGACGGAATCGGGCCGCCGGCCGACCTTCACGGTCGTCTCCGGCGTCTCGACCGGCGCCCTGATCGCGCCCTTCGCCTTCCTGGGCCCGCGCTACGATCCCGTGCTGCGGGAGATCTACACGAGCGGCATCGCCGAGAGCCTGCTCGACTCGCCCGATCCGTTCCGGGCGCTCCTCGGCTCGTCCGTCTTCTCGGACGACCGGCTGCGCGAACTCCTGGCCCGCTACGTGACGGCCGACCTCCTGGCCGAGATCGCGGCCGAACGCGCGCGCGGGCGCTTCCTCTTCGTCGTGACGACGAACCTCGACGCGCAGCGCCCCGTCGTCTGGGACCTCGGCCTGATCGCGGCCCAGGGCACCCCGCGATCGCTGGAGCTGTTCCGCGACGCGCTGGTCGCCTCGGCCTCGATCCCGGCCGTGTTCCCGCCGGTCTTCATGGAGGCGACGATGCCGGACGGCCGGTCCTTCCGCGAGATGCACGTCGACGGCACCATCACGACGAGCGTGTTCACCCTGCCGCGCGGGGTGCTCTGGAGCGACCGGATGGTGGGGCCGCGGGTCGGCGGAACGCTCTACGTCCTCATGAACGCCAAGATCGACACCGACTTCCAGCTCGTGCCGGACACGACGGCGGACATCGGCACCCGCTCCGTCTCGACGCTCATCAAGAACGGCTCGCGCGCCGACCTCGTCGACACGTGGCAGGCCGCCCGGGCGCGCGGGATCGGCTTCAACGTCGCGTCCATCGGGCGGGAGGTGAAGACGGAGAACGGTGCCGGGTTCGACACCGCCTACATGCGCCGCCTCTACGCCTATGGCGAGGAGCGGGGCCGGTCGGGCCGGTTCTGGTCGGCCACGCCGCCGCGCCCCTCCCCCGAGCCGGCGACCGTCGCGGCCCGCTGAGGCCGGCGGCGGACCGGCCGGTCGGCCGTCAGGCGGCCTGGGGCAGCAGCGCCACGGCCGCGCGGTCGCGGGTCTCGTCGGCCCAGCGCAGCAGCTCGAACTCGCCGTCGTAGGTCTCGACGAGCGCCGTGCAGCTCTCCACCCAGTCGCCGCAATTCATGTAGCGGATGCCGAGCCGGTCGTGGATGGCCGCATGGTGGATGTGGCCGCACACGATGCCGTCGACGCCCGCCCGCCTCGCCTCCGTGACGAGCGCCGCCTCGTAGTCGCCGATGAACGAGACCGCGTTCTTCACGCGGAGCTTCGCCCATTGCGACAGCGACCAGTAGGGCAGGCCGAGCCGCCGGCGGGCGAGGCTCACCCAGGAGCCGATCCAGAGGGCGACCTCGTAGCCCCAGTCGCCGACATGGGCGAGCCACTTCGCGTTGCGGACCACGACGTCGAAGGCGTCGCCGTGGCAGACGAGGTAGCGGCGTCCGTCCGCGCTCTCGTGGATCGTCTGGTCCGCCACCTCGATCCCGCCAAAATGGGTGCCCGGGAAGTCGCGGGCGAACTCGTCGTGGTTGCCCGGCACGTAGACGATGCGGACCTGCTTGCGCGCCTTGCGCAGCAGCTTCTGGACGACGTCGTTGTGGCTCTGCGGCCAGTACCAGGCCTGCTTGAGGCGCCAGGCGTCGACGATGTCGCCGACGAGGTAGATCGTGTCGGCCTCGACCACGCGCAGGAAGTCGAGCAGCATCTCGGCCTGGCACCCGCGGGTCCCGAGATGCACGTCGGACAGGAAGACCGTCCGGTAACGCCTGGCGTCAGGCTCTTCGGTTCGCGCCCGCATGACCGTGCCCTCGCATGCCGGCCATGGCGCGCGTGTGACAGTCGCCCGCCCAGCCCCTAACGGTGGAGGACGGACGACGGGAGACCAGCATGGCGAAGCGGAGCACGAAGAGCGGCACGACGACCGGCGCGGACGCGGGCGCGACCGGCCGGGCGAAGAGGCCGGAGGTCGGCGAGCGCCCGGCCGCCCAGGTCGAGACCCGCGTCACGGCCCTGGACCTGCCCCGGGGCGCCCTGTCGGACGCGAACGAGGGCTACCTCGCGAAATGCGACGAGAAGATCGGCTTCGTGCCGAACGTGCTCGCGGCCTACGCCTTCGACGATGCCAAGCTGTCCGGCTTCGCCGGGCTCTACAACGACCTGATGCTCGCCCCGTCGGGCCTGTCGAAGCTCGAGCGGGAGATGATCGCCGTCGTCGTGTCGAGCCAGAACCGCTGCTTCTACTGCCTCGCGGCGCACGGCGCGGCCGTGCGCCAGCTCTCGGGCGATCCGGTGCTGGGCGAGCTCCTCGTCATGAACTTCCGGGCCGCCGAGCTCTCGACCCGGCACAAGGCGATGCTGGACTTCGCCGTGCTGGTCACGGAGGCGCCCTCCACGATCGAGGAGGACGACCGCTCGCTGCTGCGCGAGGCCGGGTTCGGCGACCGCGACATCTGGGACATCGCGGCGGTCGCGTCCTTCTTCAACATGTCGAACCGCATGGCCTCCGCCGTCGACATGCGGCCGAACGCCGAATACCACGGCCAGGCCCGCTGATTCACAGACCCGATCCGATATTTGAAATCGGATGCGCAGACCCTATGTGGAATATTCCTCCGCGAGGTTCCTCGATGTTGCGCACTCTCCTGGTCGCCGCCGCCGCCCTCGCGACGGCCGCGACGGCCGCTTCGGCGCAGGTTCCCGTCCGGGTCGGCGTGATCCCGATCGTCGGGGCGGCGCCGATCTTCGTCGTGAACGGGAAGGGCTGGGCCAAGGAGGCCGGGCTCGACATCCGCATCACGACCTTCGAGTCGGGACCGAACATGATCCAGGCGCTCGCCTCGGGCACGATCGACGTCTACGTGGCCGGCGTCATGCCGCTCGCCGTGGCCCGGTCCAAGGGCGTGCAGTCGAAGGTCGTGACGGCGACGGCCATCGAGGAGATGGTCTTCGTCGCCGGCCCGAAGCTCGCGCCCTATTTCGGCCCGGGCGTCGCGCCCGCCGAGGCGCTCAAGGCCTACCGGGCCAAGGAGGGCAAGCCCGCGCGGCTCGCCGCCCAGCCGCCCGGCTCCGTCCCCAACACGACGCTGCAGCATTGGCTCTGGCAGGTCGCCAAGGCCGACCGGCAGGATGCCGAGATCATCTCGATGGGCATCGACGCGACCCAGCAGGCCGTGCTCGTCGGCGCCGTCGAGGGCGCGGCCATCCGGGAGCCGGCGCTGACCATCGTCCAGGGCCGCAACCCCGCCATCAAGCTCGTCGCCACCGGGGGGGAGATGTTCCCGTCGCAGCCGGGCACCGTGGTGGCCGTCACGCCGGCCTTCGCGAGCGCGCATCCCGAGGGCACCCAGAAGCTGGTGGACGCGCTCGTCCGGGCCGACGCGCTGCTGAAGGCGAACCCCGACGAGGCCGCGCCGCTGGTCGAGGCCGCGCTCGGCAAGGGCATCACGGACGTCGCGACCATCCGCAAGGCGCTCACGTCGCCCGCCACCCGCTTCGTCGCCGATCCCCGCACGATCCTGGACGCCACGGCCCGGATGCAGGACTTCCAGGTCTCGATCGGCACGCTCGACAAGGCCGCCCCGCTCGAGGGCCTGATCGATCCGAGCTATTACGAGAAGGCCGCGGCCGCGAAGTGAGGGGCCCCGACCCATCCACCGTCGTCGTGCCGAGCTGCGTCGCGGGGCGCCGCGTCCCGCCGCACGCGGAACGGTCGTGCCTGCGCCGGGAGGCAGGCCGCGCCTGCCACGCCGCATGACGACCGGCCCGGTGGCCGGTCGGAGACCCCGTCCATGAACCGCGTCGCGAGCACGGCCCTCGCCGCCCTCGGCCTCCTCGCCTTCCTGGGCATCTGGGAGGCGCTGCCGCGGCTCGGGCTCCTGAACGCGGCCCTGGTGCCGCCGCCCTCGGCCGTGCCGGAGGCCTTCCTGCGCGAGGTCCGGTCCGGGATCTGGCTCGCGGCCGTCCTGTCGAGCCTGACGCATTACACGACGGGCCTCCTCGTCGGCTCCGGGCTCGGCATCGCACTCGGCATCGCGGCGGGCATGTCGCGGATCTTCGAGAGCGCGACCGCCTGGATCGTGCGGCTGGTGCGGCCGATCCCGGGCCTCGCCTGGGTGCCGTTCGCCATCATCTGGTTCGGCGTGGAGCCGGCGGCGGCGGTCTTCATCATCGCCATCGGCGTGTTCTGGATCGTGTTCTTCGCCACCCAGGGCGCGATCCGGGGCGTCGACCGCGACCTCCTCGAGGTGGCGCGCGCCTTCGGCTTCCGGTCCGCCGGCGCGCGGCTCCTGAAGATCCTGCTGCCGGCCGCGACGCCCGGCATCATGGTCGGGCTCCGCACCGCGCTCGGCCAGGCCTGGATGGCCGTGGTCGCGGCCGAGATCTTCGGCGTGCCGGGCGTCGGGCAGCGCATGATGCAGGCGTCCAGCCTCCTCGCGACCGACATCGTGCTCGTCTACATGCTGACCATGGCCGGCCTCTACGGCCTGATCGACACGCTGTTCGTGGCGCTCCAGGGATGGCTCCTCCGGTGGCGCGCATGACGGGCGAACCCCTCATCGAGATCCGCGGGCTCGGGCTCGCCTACGAGCGGGACGGCCGTCGCACGCAGGTCCTGGCCGGGCTCGACCTCACGGTCGGGCGCGGCGAGTTCGTGGCGATCGTGGGCGAATCCGGCGTCGGCAAGTCGACGCTGCTCCGCGTCCTGATCGGCTTGGCCGAGCCCAGCGCCGGGACCGTCCGCATCGTGGCGGGCGAGCGGCCGGCGGCCCTGCGCCGCCTCGCGCCGACCGCCCTCGTGTTCCAGGATTCGCGACTCCTGCCCTGGCGCCGCGTGATCGCGAACGTCGCCTTCGGGCTCGAATGGGCCGGGATCCGGCGCGCCGAGCAGCTGCGCCGCGCCCGGGCCATGCTCGACCTCGTGGGCCTCGGCGACCTCGCCGACCGCTGGCCGCACCAGCTCTCGGGCGGCCAGCGCCAGCGCGTCGCCCTCGCCCGCGCGCTCGCGATCGAGCCGGACGTGCTCCTGATGGACGAGCCCTTCTCGGCGCTCGATTCCTTCACGCGCGAAAGCCTGCAGGACGAGCTCCTGCGCATCCGGGCCGCGACGGGCCGCACGGTCGTCTTCGTCACGCACGACATCGACGAGGCGGTCTACCTGGCCGACCGCGTGATCGTGCTGACCGGCCATCCGGCCGGGATCGGGGCGGAGATCACGGTGCCGGTGGCGCAGCCGCGCCGCCGTCGCGACCCCGCCTTCGCCGATCTCGCCCGGCAGCTCCGGTCGGAACTGTCGCGGCGCTCGTCGGAGCTGTAGCCGGGGTGCCGGCTACTCGATCGGCGCCACGACCTTCGCGTCGCGGAAATCGGTCGCGACGAGCTTCTTCGTGATCAGGCCCGTGTCGAAATAGGTGTCCAGCATCGCCTGGATGGCCGGGAAGTCCGGCGAGGCGTCCGGCCGGCGGGCGAA
>JAEUAC010000308.1 GCA_019695455.1 Methylorubrum extorquens
CTGCGACGCGGAGGGCTTCCGGTCGGGGTCGTTCGACACGAGCTTCATCGACCGCAATCTCGAGGCGCTGGGAGCCGTGCCGCGCGAGACGGACGAGGAGGCGGTGTCGCTCGGCGTGCTTCGGCTGGTCGACGACGCGATGCGGGATCGGCCCGTCGCCGCCGGGCCGGCCTCGCCCTGGGACGCGCGGGACGGGTTCCAGCTCGTGGGAGCCCGGCGGCAGTCCGTCCCCGTCATAGTCGACGGCGAGCGGCGGGACGTCGCGATGGCCTTCGGGCCGGGCGAGGGCGGGTTCGACGTCGCGATCGGCGAGGGCGCGTCGGCGCCGACGCTTCGCGGCCGGTACGCCACACTGCCGGCGACCTCATTCGCGCCGGGCGGCGCCGGGACCTACGTGCTGCGGAAGGGCCGCCAGACGCTGGTGGCGCCGTTCGATCCCTTCGCGGTCGATCTCGAACATCTCGATGCGGGCGACGTCCTGAAGGCGCCGATGCACGGCAAGGTCGTCGCCGTGTTCGCGCAGCCGGGGGACCGGGTCGAGAAGGGCCAGCGGCTCGCGGTCGTGGAGGCCATGAAGATGGAACACGCGCTGCTCGCGCCGCGTGACGGCGAGATCGCCGAGGTCCTGGCCGAAGCGGGACAGCAGGTGCCGGAAGGCGCCAAGATCCTCGTCCTCGCGCCGGCCGAGTAGGCGGAACCCCTCCCGCGGGACCACGTTCGCCCCGCGGAGGATCACATGACAGGCATCACGTACACGGTTGTCGAGCACGACGGCGGCTGGGCCTACAAGCTCGGCGACGTCTTCTCGGAGACGTTCCCGGACCACGATTCGGCCAAGCAGGCGGCGGAGCGGGTCGCGCGCGAGCAGGGCACGCCCGGCGAGACCGAGGTGATCTCCTACCAGGATGCCAAGGGCGGCTGGCACGAGGAGACCGCGCCCGGCGACGACCGCCCCGAGGTCGACGTGAAGGATCCGGGCTAGGATCGCCGCCGCCGGCGCCTGCCCATCGGCCGCCGTTGACAAGTCGGGCGCGTCCAACGTGCCGCACTCGACCCGCCCGGAGGGGCTGCGGTAGTCGGGGCCATGCCTCTCCACCTGATCAAGCTCTGCGTCGGCTGCGATTCGATCGCCGACCTGGAAGCCTGGATCCTCGAAAAGCGCCGCATGAGCCGCGGCTCCGATCGGCAGCACGTTCACGTGACCCGGATGGTGCCGAAGCGCGCGGACGCCCTCCTCGACGGCGGCTCTCTCTACTGGGTCATCAAGGGGCAGCTCGCCTGCCGGCAACCGCTCCTCGACGTGAGCGCCTTCACGGATGCCGAGGGCGTCGGCCGCTGCCGTCTCGTCCTGAAGCCGGACCTCGTCGCCGTGCGGCCGCGGCCGTGCCGGCCCTTCCAGGGCTGGCGCTACCTCGAGCCGGACGAGGCGCCGCCGGATCTCGGAGCCGAGGCGGAGGCGGTCGGCATCCTGCCGGAGACGCTGCGGCGCGAACTCGTCTCGCTCGGGCTCCTCTGACGTGAAGCCACGATCGATCGTGGCCGCGGCCACCATCCTCCTCGGGTTAGGGACGGCACACGCCGACTCGTGCCGCCGCACGGAGGCCGAGATGCGGGCCGGCCGGCCCTGTCCGCCGGATCGACGGGTCGTGCCCTACGATCCCGATCGCACCGGGACCGGGCGGCGGTCGGGCCCGATCGACCTCGGCAACGGGACGGAGATCCGGGTCGGCGGCCGGGTCCGGACCGAATACGACCTGCGGCGCTGAGCCGGCATTGCACCGGACTGCCCGGCCCCTCATCCTGATCCCATGAGCCTCGTCCGACGCCCCGCCGCGACGCCGAACCCCGCCGAGCCACCGGGCCGTCGGTCGTCCTCGTCCGAGATCGACGCCTTCCTGGGGGCCGCCCGGGCGCTTTCGCCGACGGGCGGAAGCACCCGGCTCGTCTTCGCCCTGGACGCGACGGCGAGCCGGGCTCCGACCTGGGCCGTCGCCCGGGAGGTGCAGGCGGGCCTGTTCGAGGCGGTGTCGGGCATCGGCGGCCTGTCCGTCCAGCTCGCCTATTTCCGCGGCCAGGCCGAGTGCCGCGCCTCCGGCTGGGTGACCGAGCCGGCCCGTCTGCGCGACCTGATGCTGGGGATCGGCGTGCAGGGCGGCGCGACGCAGATCGGCCGCATCCTCGCCCATGCGGCGAACGAGGCACGCCGCTCGCCCGTCCGGGCGCTCGTGTTCGTCGGCGACGCCGTCGAGGAGCCGCTCGATCCGCTGCTCGGCGCGGCCGGCGAGCTCGCCCTGCTCGGCGTCCGGACCTTCATGCTCCAGGAAGGACGCGATCCGCGCGTCGCGCAGGCCTTCCGGGAGATCGCACACCTGACCGGGGGCGCGTCGCTCGCCTTCGACCTGCGGGCGGCCGCGATGCTGGGAGACCTCCTGCGCGCGATCGCGGCCTTCGCGGCGGGCGGGCTGCCTGCGTTGCGCGACCTCGGGACGCGGCAGGAGGGTGCCCGACGCCTGCTCGCCGCGATGCCCACGTGACGGCGCTCGCCGGGCTCGCGGTCGCGGCCCTCCTCTGGTGGGGCCTGAAGGCGTTCGGGCGCAGCAACCCGCAGCAGGTGGCGCGCGTGTTCAAGATGGCGGGCGGCGTCGCGGCCCTGGCGGTCGCGGCGCTTCTCGCGCTGCGGGGGCGGCTGGACATGGCGGCCCTCGCCGGCGGGGCCGGCGCCTGGCTGCTGGGCTGGAGCGCACCGCCCGGCTGGCTCCCGTCCGGCCTGTCGCTGCCCGGCTTCCGCAAGGCGAAGGGCCCGTCCTCGTCGGAGGTCCGGTCGGAGACGCTGACCGTGCGGCTCGATCACGAGAGCGGCGCCGTGGTCGGCGAGGTCACGGCCGGTCCGCTCGCCGGACGGAGCCTCGAGAGCCTGTCCCGGCCCGAGCTGCTCGGGCTCCTGCAGGCCTGCCTAGTTGGCGACGTCGAGGGGGCGCGGCTGCTCGAAGCTTATCTGGACCGCCGGGCGCCCGGCTGGCGTGAAGACGCTCATCGCGATGCGGACCGGCGCCGCGGGGCCGATCCTCAGGACGGCACGATGCCGGAGCAGGAAGCCTACGAGATCCTTGGGCTTCAGCCAGGAGCCGATGCGGACGCGATCGTCGCCGCGCACCGGAGCCTGATGAAGCGGCTCCACCCGGACGGGGGCGGGTCGACCTACCTTGCGAGCCGCGTCAACCAGGCCAAGGACGCGTTGCTGAACCGACATCGCTGAAACTCCACGCGCGACCGGCGACGGGCCGGAACTCCGTTGGGCTGAGCCAGAGCCCGGTTCAGCTCCGGGTGGCGAAGCAGGCGAACCCGTTCTTCTTCAGGGCGCGGCAGGCATCCTGGGCCGTGTCGGCCTCGCTGAAGCCGGAGAACCGGGCCCGGTAGAGCGTCGACCCGCCCCGGCTGACCTTCTCCGTGAAGGGCGCCGCCTTCGCGAGCACCCGGCCCGAGCGGGACTTCGCGTCGTCGAGGACGGCGCGGGCCTGCTTCTCGTCGCCTTCGGCCGCGAGCTGGATGACCCAGGGCGTGACGTTGGAGGGCTTCACCACCGTCTCGCGCCGGGCCTCCGGCGCCGGGCGGGGCTCCGGGATCGGGTCGAGCTTGGCGGAGGCGAACTCGGCGCGGGTCGGCTTCTCCGGCGGGGCCGGCACGGCCGCCACGAGGGGCAGGCGGCCGTCGATCTTGCCGCTGAACCGGACGGGCTCCACCGGGGGCAGGGGGACGC
>JAEUAC010000353.1 GCA_019695455.1 Methylorubrum extorquens
TGAAGGACAGGACGCCCGCCGCGAGCAGGCCGGGCGCCGCGAGCGGCAGCGTCACGAGCCGCCACGCCTCGAAGGGCGTCGCGCCCAGGCTGAGCGCCGCGTCGGCCGCCGTGCCCTCGATGCCCTCCAGCACGCTCTGCAGCGTCAGGACGACGAAGGGGAGGTTGATCGACACGATGCCGATGAACACGGCGGTCGGCGTGTACATGAGCGTCATGGGCTGCAGGCCGACGAGGTCGAGCAGGTAGTTGACGAGCCCCTTCTGGCCGAAGGCCACCATCCAGCCGGCCGCCCGCACGGCGTTGCCGACGAAGAGCGGCAGGATGACGAGGAGGAGCAGCAGCGCCTTCCAGCGCGCCGGCACCCGGGCGAGGAAGAGCGCCAGCGGAAAGCCGAAGAGCAGGCACACGATGGTCACGCCGAAGGCCATGCCGACCGTCAGCGTCAGCACGGACGCGTAGTACGGGTCCGCGACGAGCTTCACGTAGTTCTCGACCGTCACGGCCTCGACCATGAACTGGCCCGGCACGAACCTGTTCAGGCTGTAGCGGAACAGCAGCACGAGCGGCAGCGCCAGGAAGGCGACGACGAGGATCGAGGCCGGCCCGAGCAGCCCCGCGGCCGAGATGCGCGACCGGATCATGGCGCGCAGGATCCGCGAGGGCGGAGGCGGGCCGGCCCCTCGCCCGGACGGCCGCTGCCGCGGCCGGTTCGACCTCTCCCCGCGGCGCGGGGAGAGGCGTCGGACGGACGCAGGCTCACGCCTTGAAGACCTTGTTCCACCATTCCTGGAGCTGCGGGTCGTTCTTGGCGAGATAGGCCTGGTCCTGCACGATGAGCGCCTTCTGGACCTCCGGCGGAAAGAGGACCTTGGTGGCCAGCGCCGCGGGCAGGCCCGCGTTGTCGACGGTCGGCGCCATGCCCATCTGCTCCGCGAAGGCCGTCTGGGGCGGCGGCTCCAGCATCGCGTTGATGTAGGCGTAGGCCGCCTCCTTGTTCCGCGCGTTCTTCGGGACGGACATGTCCGAGATGTAGAGGACCACGCCCTCCTTCGGCAGCACGATCTCGATCGGGATGCCGGCCCGCTGCCACATGAGGCCGCGCGCCTGCCACATGATGCAGATGCCGACCTCCTCGGTCTTGAGCGCCTGCGCCATCGCCTCGTTGGTCGGGTAGACCTTCACGCCCATCTTCTTGAGTTCGAGCAGCTTCTCCTTGCCGGGCTCGTAGTTCGTCATCGAGCCGCCGGCGATCATGGCGGCCGATTCGATCGTCGTCTGGTACTGGATGTCGATCACGCCGACCTTGCCGGCGTTCTCCGGGCTCCACAGGTCGGCGTAGGAGGTTGGCTTGGTCTTGATCAGCTTCGGATTGTAGAGGATTACCCGGCCCGTGTAGATGTGCGGCGCCGAATACTTGGTCCGCAGCGCCTGCTGCACGTGCTTGAGGTTCGGCAGCCGGGCTTCGTCCAGCTCCTCCGTCGCGCCGTTCTGGAACATCTCGTAGGAGCCGGAGGCCGTCAGCGCCACGACGTCGAGCGAGCCGCGCGGCAGGCGGCGCTCGGCCATGAGCTTCGTCTTGCGCACCGTGTCGTTCGCCGGGTCGTACACGACCTCGACGCCCATCGGCTTCATGATCGGGTCGGCGATGTTCTGCTGCTGGAGGTTCTGGTAGTCGCCGCCCCAGGTGCCGACGACGACCGAGCCGGACGGTGCCGCGAAGGCCGGCCGCACCAGCCCGCCCGCCGCCAGCGCGCCGGCGCCGATCCCGAATGTGCGCCGTGAGATGTCGTGCGTCATGCTCGTTGGTCCTCTGTCAGTGGGGCGTGGCGGGGGAGGTCGCGACGACCGTCGCGGCCAGCTCCGAATCGCGGATGCCGATCGCGGCGGACGGATCGACGGTGACGAACACGCGCTCGCCCGTCGACCAGTCCGGCAGGCCGGACCGGGTCGGCAGGATGGCCGACACGGCGTCGCCGCTGTCGAGCCGGAGGTCGAGATCCTGCGCCGCGCCGAGGAAGGTCGCAACCTCGATCGTGGCCGGGAACACGTTCGGGCCGGGCCCCCGCTCGCGCGCGAGCGCGACGGCCTCGGGCCGGATCATCAGCGTGTCGGCCGTCCGCAGCAGCGCCTCGCCCGCGACCGCGAGGCCGGAGGGCGTGCGGAAGGTGGCGCCGTCCGGCGCGACCTCGCCGGGGAGGAAGTTCGCCCGGCCGATGAAGGAGGCGACGAAGCGGTTCTGCGGTCGGCGGTAGAGGTCGTGCGGCGAGCCGACCTGCTGCACGCGGCCCCCCTGGAGCACGACGAGCCTGTCGCCGAGCGCCATCGCCTCGTCCTGGTCGTGCGTGACCATGATGGTGGTCGTGCCGAGCGTGGCCTGCAGGCGCTTCAGCTCGGCCCGCACGTCGTGCCGCAGCTTCGCGTCGAGGTTCGACAGCGGTTCGTCGAGGAGGAGCACGTCCGGCCGGATCGCCACGGCGCGCGCGATGGCGACGCGCTGCTGCTGCCCGCCCGAGAGCTGGCGCGGCAGCCGGCCGCCGAGGCCGCCGAGCCGCACGAGCTCCAGCGCCTCGCCGACCCGCGTCGCGAGCTCGGGCTCGGCCACCCGCCGGCGCCGGAGGCCGAAGGCCACGTTCTCGAACACGGTGAGGTGGGGAAACAGCGCGTAGTTCTGGAAGACGAGCCCGAGGTTGCGCCGGTAGGGCGGCTCGCGCGTGACGTCGCGCGCGCCGATCCGCACCGAGCCGGCCGTGGCCTCCGCGAAGCCCGCCATGATGCGCAGCGTCGTCGTCTTGCCGCAGCCCGACGGGCCGAGCAGCACCAGGAACTCGCCGTCCCGGACGTCGAGCGACACGTCGTCGACGACCACCTGGTCGCCGTAGCGCTTGGTCACGCCCGAGAGGTGGAGGGATGCCATCTCAGACCACCTTGGCCAGGCTGACGAAGCGGTTCGTCAGGAGGAGGGCGCCGCCGACGATGCCGATCTGGATCACGGACACGGCCGCGATCGTCGGGTCGATCTTCCATTGCAGGTATTGGAGGATCGCGATCGGCAGGGTCGTCGTGCCGGGCGCGACGAGGAAGAGCGACAGCTCGACGTTCGAGAACGAGACGACGAACGAGAACAGCGCGGCCGCGACGAGCGCCGGCCAGATCAGCGGCAGGACGACATGGGTCGCCGTCGCGAGCGGCGTCGCGCCGAGGCTCTGCGCCGCCTCCTCGAGCGCGACGTTGAGGCCGACGAGGCTCGCCGTCACGAGCCGCAGGCTCCACGGGATGGTCAGGAGCACGTGGCCCGCGGCCAGGCCCCAGGAGGAGCCGGTGAGCGGGACGCCGGTCGCGACCTCCACCTCGACGAAGGCCATGTAGAGCGCCGCGCCGATGACGATGGCCGGCACGACGAGCGGCGACATCAGAAGCTGCACGACGGCCTCGCGGCCCGGGAAGTCCGTGCGCGTGAGCACCATGGCGGCCGGCACGGTCAGGACGAGGCCGATCGCGGTCGCGATCACGGCGACCAGGAGGCTCGTGCCGAAGCCCGCGATGAATTGCGGCTGCCGGGCGATGGCCGCGTACCAGCGGAAGGAATAGCCCTCCGGCGGCAGCGCCAGGATCTCGTTCGTGACGAAGGACAGCCACACGACGAGGCCGAGCGGCAGCACGACCACGAGCATGGCGAGCGCGACGAGCGCCCGGAAGCCGAAGCGCCCGAGCCGCTCGGGCAGGGACTGCCCGAGGACCATCAGGACGTGCCCGCGACGCGACGGGCCGGCCCGTCGCGTCGCGGGC
>JAEUAC010000007.1 GCA_019695455.1 Methylorubrum extorquens
CATGCGCCGCGCGGCTCGCCGCGTCGATGAGGGCGCGGTGGCCGCGATGGAGCCCGTCGAAATTGCCGATCGCCACGGCCGCGCCGCGCAGGTGCGCCGGCACGGGCTCGCCGTCGCGCAGCACGGCGAGAGGCGGCCACGGATCAGGAAGGGGGAGGGGCATCTGCAACGTTTCGGGCGGGCCGCGACCTGTGTCCGGGGCGGGCGGGCCGGTCAACCCCGCGGCGGTTCGCGTCCGAGGGTCCCGCGGCCGCCTCGAGGGACGCGGGCGGACGAGGCGGGCCGTCAGATGTCGAGGTCCGTCTCGTCCGCGAAGGCGGCGCGTTCCTGGATGAAGGCGAAGCGGGCTTCGGGCTTGTTGCCCATCAGGCGCTCGATCACGTCGCCCGTGCCCTCCTCGTCGTCGGCCACGACCTGGACCCGCAGGAGCGTGCGCTTCCTCGGGTCCATGGTGGTCTCCTTCAGCTGCGCCGGCATCATCTCGCCCAGGCCCTTGAAGCGGCCGATATCGACCTTGGCGGAACCCTTGAAGGTCGTCTTGAGGATCTGGTCCCGGTGGGCGTCGTTGCGGGCGTAGACGGTCTTCGCGCCTTGGGTCAGCCGGTAGAGCGGCGGCACGGCGAGGTAGAGGTGGCCCCGGTCGATCAGGCGATGCGTCTGCCGGTAGAAGAAGGTGATGAGGAGCGAGGCGATGTGGGCGCCGTCGACGTCGGCATCGGTCATGATGATGACCTTCTCGTAGCGGAGGTCGTCGTCCTTGTAGGACGAGCCCGTGCCGCAGCCGAGCGCCTGGATGAGGTCGGACAGCTGCTGGTTCGCCATCAGCTTGTCGCGGCCGGCGGAGGCCACGTTCAGGATCTTGCCCCGCAGCGGCAGCACGGCCTGGCTCGCGCGGTCGCGCGCCTGCTTGGCGGAGCCGCCGGCCGAATCGCCCTCGACGATGAACAGCTCGCTGCCCGCCGCCCCCGCCTTGGTGCAGTCGGCGAGCTTGCCCGGCAGCCGGAGCTTGCGGGTCGCGCTCTTCCTCGCGACCTCCTTCTCGGCGCGGCGGCGCAGGCGCTCGTCGGCCCGCTCCACCACCCAGTCGAGGAGCTTGTTCGCCTGCGCGGGAGCGGCCGCGAGCCAGTGGTCGAAGGCGTCGCGGACGGTGCCCTCGACGATCCGGGCGGCCTCCTGGGTCGCGAGCTTGTCCTTCGTCTGACCCTGGAATTCCGGCTCGCGGATGAACACCGACAGCATGGAGGCGCATTGCGCCATGACGTCGTCCGTCGTGACGGCCGTCATGCGCTTGCCCTGGTTCACGCGCTCGGCGTGGTCGCGCAGGCCGCGCAGCAGGGCGACCCGCATGCCGCTCTCGTGCGTGCCGCCCTCAGGCGTCGGGATCGTGTTGCAGTAGGACGTCGAGAAGCCGTCCGCGTCCGCCACCCAGGTGACGGCCCATTCGAGCGAGCCGTGGCCGCCGGGCTTCGTGACCTTGCCGGAGAAGATGCCGTCCGCGATGGGCGTCGTGCCCTCGATCTCGCGGAGCAGATAGTCGCGCAGCCCGCCCGGGAACCGGAAGGTCGCCTCCTCGGGCACCTTGTCCGGGCCCTCCAGGAGGGACGGGGCGCATTTCCAGCGGATCTCGACGCCCCCGAACAGGTACGCCTTCGACCGGGCCATCTTGAAGACGCGGCGCGGCTCGAAGGCCGCGTCGGGCCCGAAGATCTGCGCGTCGGGGTGGAAGCGGACGCGGGTGCCGCGCCGGTTCAGGACGCGCCCCACCTCGGCCACGGGACCCTGCGGCAGGCCGCGCGAATAGGTCTGGCGGTGGAGCACCTGACCGCGCGCGACCTCGACCTCGAGCACGTCCGAGAGCGCGTTCACCACGGACACGCCGACGCCGTGCAGGCCGCCCGACGTCTCGTAGACCTTGGAATCGAACTTCCCGCCCGCGTGCAGGGTCGTGAGGATGACCTCCAGGGCCGACTTCTTCGGGAACTTGGGGTGGGGGTCGACCGGGATGCCGCGCCCGTTATCCGTGACCGTGAGGAAGTTGCCCTCCTCGAGCTCGACCTCGATGAAGGTCGCGTGGCCCGCGACCGCCTCGTCCATCGAGTTGTCGATCACCTCGGCGAAGAGGTGGTGCAGCGCCTTCTGGTCGGTGCCGCCGATATACATGCCGGGCCGGCGGCGGACGGGTTCGAGCCCCTCCAGCACCTCGATCGAGGACGCGTCGTAGTCGGCCTCGGCCGGCTGCGTCGGCGCGACGGCCTTGCCCTTGGCCGCACGGGGAGGGGTGGGGGAGGTCGCGGCGGCCTTCCGCAAAGCGGCGCCGCCGGCGAACAGGTCGCGCTCGGCCATGGAAACTCGACAGGAGGTGATTCGCTGGGGGCGACTCTAGCCGATCGGCCGTGAAGAGAACGAACCGTGTACCGCCCGGGTCACCAGAACGGGCCGCGGCGATAGCCGAACCCGCCGTAGCCGTAGCCGTAGGGCGGGCCCGACAGCAGCTGGCGCCGGTCCGCGGACCGATCGAGGTCGATGGTCTGCAGGCAGGTCGCGAAGGCGTCGGACCCCGGCCGGAAGCCGTAGGACAGGCAGCGCGACTCGTCCGCCGCCCGCCTGTCCTGCGGCGACACGCAGCCGCCGAGCGCCGGCAGGGACGCGGCGAGCGCCAGGATCGCGAGGAGGCGGGATGGGAACGGCATCCGCCGCATATCGACCGCGAGCGCGTCCGCGACAAGCGGGCGCGGGGTCGCGGTCCGAGCCGGACGGAGCGTCGAGGCGCGCCGATGTCGCGGCGTTGGACCGTGCCCTCGACTAGGACCCTGCGCCGAATTGCCGGCCAGCGTAGAGCACCCGCAGGATCGTGACCCGATCCTCCTCGATCGCGAATGCGATCGTCGCCCGTCGCTCGAACCCCATGGTGCGCAGACCCGGGCGGATGTCGTCCCGACGCGTGCCCCGTTCCGGAAAGTGCGCGAGCGCGAGGCAGTGATCCACCAGCCGCAGGACATAGCCTTCCGCGACGGCGATGCTGCCGGTTCGGTCCTCGATGTAGTCGGCCAGACGCCCGAGTTCCGCTTCCGCTTCGGGAGCGAAGACGACCCTAAAGGTCACGCGACGCCGCGCGTCGGGCCGCGAAGCGCTTCTCCAGGCCGGCCCTCACGGCGTCTCCCGGCCTGACATCCGTCGGCTCGCGCCGGTGGGCATCGAAGGCGGCCGCCACCTCCGTCCGCAGCCAGTGCTCGGAGGCCAAGCCGCGATCCATCAGGCCTTGCAGCCCGTCCTGGACCACGTCGCTCTGGGTCGCATACTCGCCCGACGCGACCTTTGCCTCCACCAGCCGAACGAGATCGGCCGGGAGAGTGACGCTGAGCGTTTCGCTGGCGGCGGACATGGCTCCTCCTCGCCGCTAATCTAGCCCGGGCGGGCGACGGCTGGAAGACGCCGGCCTGTCAGCCCTTCGCGGCCTTCTTGGCCGCCGGCTTCTTGGCGGGCGCCTTCTTGGCCGTGGCCGCCTTCGCGGTGCCGGCCTTCTTCGGCGCGGCCGCCTTCTTGGCCGGGGCACGGCCGCGCTTCGGCTTCGACGGGCCGGCGGCCCGGCGGGCGGCGAGCAGCACGATGGCCTCGTCCAGCGTGACGGCGTCGGAGGTGGTCTCGCGCGGCAGGGTCGCGTTGGTCTCGCCGTCCGTGCCGTAGGGTCCGTAGCGGCCGGCCTTCACGACGACCGGCTTGCCGCTCTCGGGATCGTCCCCGAGAGGGCGGCCGGGATCGACCGTGCGCCCGCCGCGGCCGCCGCCCGCCTCCTTGGTCATGACGAGGTCGACCGCCCGGTTGGCGCCGATCTCGAGCACGTCGTCGTCGCGGCCGAGGCTCGCATAGGTCTTGCCGTGCTGGACGTAGGGCCCGTAGCGCCCGATCCCGGCGAGGATCGCCTCGCCGGATTCCGGGTGCCGGGCGATCTCGCGCGGCAGAGACAGGAAGGCGAGGGCGCGCTCGAGCGTCAGTGCGCCGGCATCGGTGCCCTTCGGCAGCGAGGAGCGCTTCGGCTTCTCGCCCTCGGTCGTCTCGCCGAGCTGGATGAAGGTCCCGAACCGGCCGTCGCGGACGGAGACCTCGAGCCCGCTCGCGGGATCCGTTCCGAGGATGCGCGTTCCCGCCTGCCCGCTGTCCTCGCCGGGCGCCGGGACGGCGAGCTGCCGCGTGTAGCGGCATTCCGGATAGTTCGAGCAGCCGATGAAGGCGCCGAACTTGCCGAGCTTCAGGGAGAGCTGGCCCGTGCCGCAGGTCGGGCAGCCGCGCGGGTCGCCGCCATCGGCCCGGGCGGGGAAGATGTGCGGCCCGAGCAGCTCGTTCAGGGCGTCCAGGACCTCGCCCGTGCGCAGGTCCTTGGTGCTGTCGACCGCGGACGAGAAGTCCTTCCAGAAGTCGCGCAGCACGTCCTTCCAGTCGATCTCGTGGTTGGACACGCGGTCGAGCTGCTCCTCGAGCCCGGCCGTGAAGTCGTAGGCGACGAGACGCTGGAAGAAGCTCTCCAGGAAGGCAATGACGAGCCGTCCCTTGTCCTCCGGTACGAGGCGCTTCTTGTCGAGCTTGACGTATTCGCGGTCGCGCAGGACCTGCAGCACGGCGGCGTAGGTCGACGGCCGGCCGATGCCGAGTTCCTCCATGCGCTTCACGAGGCTCGCCTCGGAATAGCGCGGCGGCGGCTCCGTGAAGTGCTGGGCGGCGGCGATGCGCCGGCGCTCCAGGCTCTCGCCCGCCTTCATGGGCGGCAGGCGACGCTCGTCCTCGTCGTCCCCGCCGGCGGCGGGCTCGGGATCGTCCCGGTCCTCGCGGTAGAGGCGCAGGAAGCCGTCGAACCGGACCACCTGGCCCGTGGCGCGCAGCTCGAGCCGGCGCGGGCCGACGGTGGCCGCGATGTCGACCGTGGTCCGCTCGAGCTCGGCGGATTCCATCTGGCTCGCGACCGTGCGCGTCCAGATCAGTTCGTAGAGCCGCGCCTGGTCGGCATCGAGGCGCTTCACCACCTCGCGCGGCAGGCGGCTCATCTCGGTCGGCCGCACGGCCTCGTGCGCCTCCTGGGCGTTCTTCGCCTTGGTCGTGTAGCGGCGCGGCGCCGGCGGGCAGTAGCGCTCGCCGAATTCCTGCGTGATGACCTGCCGGGCGGCCGTCACGGCCTCGGGCGCCATGTCGACGCCGTCCGTCCGCATATACGTGATGAGGCCCACGGTCTCGCCGTCGATCTCGACGCCCTCGTAGAGGCGCTGGGCGACGCGCATCGTGTGCGCCGGGGCGAAGCCGAGCTTGCGCGAGGCCTCCTGCTGCAGGGTCGAGGTCGTGAAGGGCGGCTGCGGATGGCGCTTCGCGGGCTTCGATTCGACCTGGGCCACCTTGAAGGTCGCGATCTCGAGATCGCGGCGGAAGGCGTCCGCCTCCTCGGCCGTGCCGACGTCGAGGCGGGTGACCTTGCGGCCGTCCGCGCCCGACAGGCGGGCCTCGAAGGTCGCGCCCGCCCCCGTCGCCAGGTGGGCGACGATGGACCAGTACTCGCGGGCGACGAAGGATTCGATCTCCCGTTCGCGGTCGCAGACGAGACGCAGCGCGACCGACTGGACCCGGCCCGCCGAGCGGGCGCCCGGCAGCTTGCGCCACAGGACGGGCGAGAGCGTGAAGCCGACGAGGTAGTCGAGCGCCCGCCGGGCGAGGTAGGCGTCGACCAGCGCCCCGTCGATCTGGCGGGGGTTGCGCATCGCGGTCGCGACGGCGTCCTTCGTGATGGCGTTGAACGTGACCCGCTCGATCGGCAGGTCCTTCAGAAGCTTCTTCTCGCGCAGGGCCTCGACCACGTGCCACGAGATGGCCTCGCCCTCCCGATCCGGATCGGTGGCGAGGACGAGCTTCTCGGCCCCCTTCACGGCGCGGGCGATCTCCGCCACGCGCTTCGCGCCCTTCGGATCGAGCTCCCACAGCATGTGGAAATCGGCCGCCGGATCGACGGAGCCGTCCTTGGCCGGCAGGTCCCGGATGTGACCGAACGAGGCGAGCACCTCGTAGTCCTTCCCCAGGTACTTGTTGATGGTCTTCGCCTTCGCGGGCGATTCGACGACGACGACCTTCATGCGTCGGTTGCGCCTTTAGCCAGAATGTGCGGGAGGCCGAGGCCGGGGGCGCTTAGTTGGTGCACGGCCCGGGCCAAGTCAAATCGCCCGGCCCGAGGCGGCGTCCCGGAGTCGTGTCGGCGCGGCGCCCGTGCCATGCTCGACGGCGACGGAACGTGCAACGGGGGCCGGTCGTGACGCGCGCAGCAGGGCCAACCATCGGAGCCGCCTGGCTCGTCCTCGCCGGACTGGGCCTACCGGCCGCGGCCCAGCCGGCGCCGTCGTCCCCCTCGCCGATCGCGGCCATCGCCTGCGCCGATCTCGCCAGGCCGCCCGCCGATCCGGCGGCGCCCTACGGGATTTCGGCGTCGGACTGGAACCCGGCTGCCGTCGCGGCGATGGCCGGTCGCGTCGAGGCCTGCGCCGCCGCCGATCGCCGGGCCATGGCCGCCGCCGAGGCGCGTCGCGCCGAGGCGGAGCGGGCCGGACGCGAGCGGATCAGGACCGCCGAGGAGGCGCTCGCCACGGCCCGGACCTTCGTGCCGAAGGCGGAGCGCGACGTCGCTGCGGCGCGGGCCGCGTCCCGCGAGGCGGCCCGGCAGGCGGGCGAGGCCGCGAAGGCCGAGATCGCCCGCATCGCGGCCGAGAGCGAGGCCCGCGCGGCCGCCATGGGAGCGATCCGGGAGCGGATCGCCCGCGACGCCGCCCAGCGGAGCGCCGAGGCGGCGGCCCGGGCCGAGATGCGGGGCCGCCAGGCGCCGTCGCTGGAGGAGGTCCGGCGCGAGGCCGAGAGCCGGGAGGCGGAGGCCGCCGCGGCCGCGCGGCGGGCGGCCGATGCCCGGGT
>JAEUAC010000397.1 GCA_019695455.1 Methylorubrum extorquens
GCCAGCGCCCGCTCGAGCCCGGCGAGGCGCCCGACATGGCCGACGAGGATGTGCCCGAGGAACAAGGCCGCCGCCAGCACCGTCAGGGCGAGCAGCCCGAGCCCGAGCAGCAGCTGGTTGTAGGCCGGCCCGCGGCCCGTGAAGACCCGCTCCATCGTCCAGGCCGAGAGGCCCGGGATCGGTCCCGCGAGCGGGCACGCCTGGAGCACCAGCGTCTGGGACGCGCCCGCCCGGAGCGCGAGCGCCGGCGCGCCGGCCGCGATCGCGTCGGCGTTGATGCGCCGGATCGCGCCCTCCTCCGCGGGCGGCAGGTCCGTCTTCGGGCCGGAGCCCTCGTAGGTCGGGAAGGCGTAGGCGAGCGATCCGCTTCCGGCCGACCAGATGCCGCCCTCGATCCCCTCCGACCGCAGCAGGGCGGCCGTCGCGACCGCGACGAGGTCCCGGCGCAGCGTCTCGTCGACCGCCGCCTCCCCCGGCCCTCGCCAGCCGGCGGTGAAGAAGGCGTAGCGCTCCGCGATGGAGCGGCAGGCCTGCTCCACGTCGGCCTGCGTGCGGGCGAGCTGGACGGCGGACGACTGGGCGTAGAACTGGTAGAGGAGGAGGCCCGTGACCAGGGCGGACCCGACAAGGGCGAACCAGAGCGCGTAGAGCTTCGGCCTCAACGGACCCCCCCGCTGGTCCGCCGGGCCGGGCCGGACCGCCGCCGACGCGCGAGGCCGCGGCGGGAGCCGGCGGCGAGACGCCCCGCCCCTCCGACGCCCGTCATCGCTCCCGTCCCGGATCCGGCACGCGCCACTCCCGAACCGCCGCCCGCCTCAGGGCCCGATCAGCTGCCCGCCGTCGACGACGATGCTCTGCCCCGTGATCCAGCTCGCGAGGGGGGATGCGAGGAACAGGACCACGTTCGCCACCTCCTCCGGCCGCCCCATCCGGCCGAACGGGATCTGCGCCAGCGTTCCCTGGTAGAGCGCCGGGTCGGAGGTGCGGCGGTCCTCCCAGCTCCCGCCCGGGAACTCGATCGAACCCGGCGCCACGCAGTTCACGCGAATGCCCTTTCCGGCCAGCATCTTCGCCTGGCTCGCCGTGTAGTGCATGACGGCCGCCTTCACGGCCCCGTAGGGCGCGGAGCGCGACGTCGCCCTCAGGGCCGAGATGGACGACACGTTCACGATGCTCGACCCCGGCCCGAGGAGCGGCAGGGCCGCGTGGCTGCCGCGGACGACCGCCATCACGTCGACGGAGAGCGAGGCGGCCCAGCCCTCCTCGTCGTCCGCCAGGCCGAAGCCGGACGCGTTGTTCACCAGGACGTCGAGCCCGCCCAGCGCGGCCGCGGCGGCCGGCACGTAGGACGCGATCGCGGCCGCGTCGGCGAGATCGACGCTCGCCGCGTGGGCCGTGACGCCGAGGGCCGCGATCTCGGCCCGTGCCGACTCAAGCGGTCCGGCGGCGCGCGCGCAGATCGAGACCGACGCGCCGGCCTGCGCGAAGCCGAGCGCGATGGAGCGCCCGATGCCGCGGCTTCCCCCCATGACGATGACGCGTCGTCCCGAGAAATCCATGTGCGTGCCCCGCAAGGTCATGCCCCGTCGCCGACATCCGCGGGGCCGGGGGCATCCCTAACCCGCCGGCCAGCGGCGGCGAAAGCCGGGCGCCGGCGATCGTCGCGCGACGAGCACGCCTCTCGTCCCTCGACGGCGCCCCGCGGCTCCGCTTAGTGTCCGCGCGCCCTGAGACCGGAACCGATCCTCCGATGGCCGAGACGGCAGACGAAACCACCGCGACCCTCGACAGCCTCGCGGCGGATCTCGCGGCGGGGCGCACGACCTCCGTCGGCCTGGTGGAGGCGTGCCTCGCCCGCATCCACGACGCGACGGGCGAGGGTCGCCGGACCTTCGTGTCGCTCAACGAGAGGGCGCGCGCCGCCGCGGCGGGCTGGGACCGGCTGCGGGCCTCGGGCGACCTGCCGAGCCCGTTCGCGGGAATTCCGATCGCCATCAAGGACTTGTTCGACATCGCGGGCGACGTGACGCGGGCGGGTTCGCGCGTCCTCGGCGACGCGCCGGCCGGAGCCGACGCGCCGACGGTGCGTCGCCTGCGCCAGGCCGGGTTCGTCCTCCTGGGCCGGACCTCCATGACGGAATTCGCCTATTCGGGCCTGGGCCTGAACCCGCACGACGGCACGCCGCTCGGCACGTGGCGCCGCGACGAGGGGCGCGTCCCCGGCGGCTCGTCCTCCGGCTCGGCGGTCGCGGTCGCGGACGGCATGGCGCATGCGGCGCTCGGCACCGACACGGGCGGCTCGTGCCGCATCCCGGCCGCCTTCAACGGGCTCGTGGGCTACAAGCCGACGCAGCGGCGCGTTCCGCTGGACGGCGCGTACCCCCTGTCGCCGAGCCTCGACAGCATCGGGCCGATCGCCCGCAGCGCCTCCTGCTGCGCCATCCTGGACGCCGTGCTGGCGGGCGAGCCGCCGGCATCCCCGGTCCGGCGGCCGGTGAGGGGCCTCCGCATCGCGGTGCCCACGACGCTCGTCCTGGATGGCCTGGACGACGACGTCGCGTCCGCCTTCGCGCGCACGCTCGCGCTTTTGGGCGAGGCGGGCGCCGTCCTCGACCGCATCGAGGTGCCGGCCTTCGACGACGTCGCCGGCATCAACGCGAAGGGCGGCCTGACCGCGGCGGAGAGCTACTGGCTCCACCGCGACCGGATCGCGACGGCCGCCGACCGCTACGAGCCCCGCGTCGCAAACCGCATCCTGCGGGGGCAGGCCATCACGGCCGCCGACTACCTCGACATGCTGGCGGCGCGGACGCGGTTCGTGCAGGCCGTGTGGTCGCGCCTCGCGCCCTACGACCTCGTCGCCATGCCGACGGTCGCGGTCGCGCCGCCGCGGATCGCCGATCTCGCCGACGACGCGGCCTACGGGGCGACGAACCTGCTCGTGCTCCGCAACTGCTCCCTGGTGAACAT
>JAEUAC010000173.1 GCA_019695455.1 Methylorubrum extorquens
TCCGCGCCGCCCCGGCGGGGCGGACGCGGCGTGTCGGCGCGGCGAGGGCGAGTGGTGTCGGCATCCGGCGGCCATGGGCGGCGAAGGACCCCTCCGCCGCCGGGCATTCAGACCCGAGTAGCGTTAATGAAGCGTGTTCGCCCGCATGGCAGGGTCGCGGAACCGGCCTTCCGATCCCGACGTTTCGCCGCGTCCTTCGGAAGGAGCTCTCCCATGAAAACCATCGTCGCGGCCGTCTTCGTGGCGGTTCTCGCCCTCCCGGCCGCCGCCCAGGCGCAGGGCATCGTGCGCGGCGCGCAGGACGGCGCGGCCACGGGCAATTCCGTCGCGGGCCCGGTCGGCGGGGTCGTCGGCGGCGCCGTGGGCGCCGGCGTCGGCGGGGCGGCCGGCGCCGTGAAGGGCGTGCTCGGCATCCCGCAGGACACGCGCGTCCGCCGCGGCAAGGCGCGCAAGTACCACGTCCGCAACGGGCGGCGCGTGTACTACCGCTGACGGGCGGCCGCGGGCCGATGGTGTCAGCCGGCCTGTAAGCCGGGTTCTGTCGGGTCCGGCCTCGCGGCCGGGCCCGGACGGCCATTCCTCTGGGACGACCGTTTCCGGCCGCCTCGAGCGATCAACCCGGGCGACGGGCCCGGAGACGGGCCTGTACGTGCGACGCACGCCGTGCCGCCCCTATTCGATCTTGCTCCCGGTGGGGTTTGCCATGCCGTCCGCGTCGCCGCGTCCGCGGTGCGCTCTTACCGCACCCTTTCACCCTGACCCCGGAGCGGGTCCGGGGCGGTCTGCTTTCTGTGGCACTGTCCCTGAAGCCGAAGCCCCGCCGGACGTTATCCGGCACCGTGTCTCCATGGAGCCCGGACTTTCCTCCCCGGCACGAGGCCGGAGCGGCCGTCCGGCCGGCTGACCGGACGGGTCTCGCGCGCGGCCCGCGACGCGTCAAGGTCACGGCTCGTGAACCCTGTCGGCAGGCCCCGGAACGATTCCCCTGGCCGACGGTTTCGGATCACGCAATAGCCAAGCTCCAAAGCGGGGGCACCCGGCTTCAGAGAGGACCATCCGATGAGGAAATTCGTCACCGTGACCCTGGCCGGCTCGCTCGCGCTGGCGCTGGCCGGCTGCTACACCCCCGAGGAGCGCGCGGGCGGCGGCGCCCTGATCGGCGCCGGCACGGCCCCCTGCCCCTACGGCACGTACCGCGACTACTACGGCAACGTGTACTGCCGCTGATCGCGGATCGTCGGGCGGCCGGCTCGTCCGGCCGCCGCCTCCGGGCGAGGCTGTCCGCATGATCGGGGAACCCGGCGCCGTGTCGCAGTTCCGGCCCTCGCCGAACCACGACGCGCGGGCCGGCGACGCGCGCCCCGACATCCTGCTCCTGCACTACACGGGCATGGAGAGCGCGGACGCCGCGCTGGATCGGCTGACCGACCCGGCCGCCAAGGTCTCCGCCCATTACGTCGTCCTGGAGGACGGGACCGTCGTCCAGCTCGTCGCCGAGGACCGGCGCGCCTGGCATGCCGGCGCCGGGAGCTGGGAGGGACGCGACGACGTCAATTCCCGCTCCATCGGCATCGAGATCGTCAATGCGGGCCATCCGGGCGACCTGCCGCCCTACCCGGCCGACCAGGTCGCCGCGGTGGCGGCGCTCGCCTCCGCCATCTGCTCCGAATGGGGCATCCGGCCCGAACGGGTCCTCGCCCATTCCGACACGGCGCCGGACCGCAAGGAGGATCCGGGCGAGCATTTCCCGTGGGACGCGCTGGCCGCCGCGGGATGCGGGCTCTGGCCCGAGCCCGAACCGCCGTCGGACACTGTCCTGCTCGCGCCCGGCCGCACCGGCGACGACGTCGCCGCCCTGCAGGCGGCGCTCGTGCTGCACGGCTACGGCCTTCCCGAGACCGGCCTCTACGACGAGGCGACCGCCACGGTCCTGCGGGCCTTCCAGCGCCATTATCGGCCCGCCCGCGTCGACGGGCTCCTCGACGCCTCGACGCTGTCCTCCCTGCGCCGGGTCCTGGCCGCCCAGGCGACCTGACGCGGCGGAGGCCGCCGACGCGGGCCGGCAGGCCGCGTCGGCGTTCGACCGAGCCTATGGACCGGAGAGATCGTTCTTTATACAGAACGGCTCAGGTCATGGCGGGCGGTGGGATCATGGAGCGGACCAGGGCGCGGGAGACGATCGCGGCGGCGAACGGCATCGGCCAGGACACGGCCTTCGGGGCCGTGACGCCGCCGATCCATCTCTCGACCACCTACACGTTCGAGCGGTTCGGCACGCCCCGCGCCTACGATTACGCCCGGCTCGGCAACCCGACGCGGGACGGCCTCGCCGACACCATCGCGAAGCTCGAGGGCGGGGCGCGGGCGATCGTGGTCGCGAGCGGGATGGCGGCGATCGACCTCGCCCTGTCGGATCTCCGCCCGGGCGACCTCCTGCTGGCGCCGCACGATTGCTACGGCGGAACGCACCGGCTGCTCTCCATGCGGGCGGCGCGCGGCCAGTACGAGGTCGTCTTCGTCGACCAGCGCGACCAGGCCGCGCTCGACGCCGCCCTGGCCCGATGTCCCCGCATCGTGCTGGTCGAGACCCCGAGCAACCCGCTCATGCGCGTCACGGACATCCGGGCCGTGGCGGGCCGCGCCCGGGCCGCGGGCGCCCTCACGGTCGTGGACAACACCTTCCTGTCCCCCGCCCTCCAGCAGCCGATCCCGCTCGGCGCCGACATCGTCGTCCATTCGACGACCAAGTACCTGAACGGCCATTCCGACGTGATCGGCGGGGCCGTCGTGACGGCCGACGAGGCCCGCGGCGCCGACCTCGCCAACTGGGCGAACACGATCGGCGTGACGGCGTCGGCCTTCGATTCCTACCTGACGCTGCGCGGGATCCGCACCCTGTTCGCCCGCATGGAGCGGCAGGAGCGCAACGCCGCCCGGGTCGCGGCCTTCCTGGACGCGCACCCGGCCGTCGCGGCGGTGCATTACCCGGGCCTGCCGACGCATCCGGGGCACGCCATCGCGCGGGCGCAGCAGGCCGGGTTCGGCGCCATGCTGAGCCTCGAGCTCGCGGGCGGGCAGGAGGCCGTGCAGCGCTTCGTGGAGGCGGTCCGCGTCTTCACGCTCGCGGAATCCCTGGGCGGGGTCGAGAGCCTGGTCTCGCATCCGGCCACCATGACGCATGCCGCCATGGACCCCGACGCCCGGAGGATCGCCGGGATCGGCGAATCCCTGCTGCGGCTCTCCGTCGGGCTGGAGGCGGAGGACGATCTCCTGGCCGACCTCGATGCCGCCCTGGCGACCGCGGCCTGAGACGGTAAAGCGTTCACCACGCCGACGAGCGGGCGCCGCGAACCGGCCGGTTCATCTTTCGTCAGCCCTGTTTCCCAACCGGTTCGTGACCGGTCCGGGCCGATCCTCCCCATCGAAGGTCGATGGAAAAGGGGCCTCGGGGCATGGCAATCAAGACAGGGACCGGCGGAACGGCGCCGGTGGGACTTCCGCAGCTGCGACGCCTGGCCGTCGCGATCGGCCTCGGGGCGGCGCTCGTGATGGCCGGTCGCGCGCAGGCGGCCGTGGAGCCGCTCGAGGGCGTGGCTCCGGGCACGATCGTGATCTCGACGTCGCAGCGGCGCCTCTACCTCATGGGCCAGAACGGCCCGGAGGCGAGCTGGCCGGTGGCGGTGGGGAAGCCCGGCAAGCAATGGTTCGGGTGGGCGCGCGTGGACGGCAAGTTCGTCCGTCCCGCCTGGTCGCCGCCGGACTCGGTGCTGCGGGACAATCCCCGCCTGCCGCCGGTCATCGCGGGCGGCTCGCCCTCCAATCCGATGGGCGCCGCGGCGCTCACGCTGGACCGGGAGGAGATCGCGATCCACGGCACCAACCGGCCGAACTCGATCGGCACCTGGGCGTCCTACGGGTGCATCCGCATGCACAACCAGGACATCGTGGAGCTCTACAGCCGCGTGCGCGTCGGCACCCCGGTCCTCATGACCCGGTGACGGACGCCGTCCCGCGTGGCGGGACGGCGCAGGATCGGCGTCAGCGACGGTGCAGGAGCAGCGCCAGGAGGTAGCCGACCGTGCCGGCGACCACGAGGGCGGCGAGCGGGTTGTCGGCGACCTGGCCCCGGACCACGCTGGTGCCGTCGCGGTAATAGCTCTCCGCGGCGTCCGGCAGGCGGCGACGCCCTTCCTGGATGAAGTCCTTGCCGCGCTCGACCGCGTCGTCGAGGTAGTCGGACGCCGTGTCGGCGACGTCGCGCGCGGCGTCCTTCGCCTGCCCGACGAGGCTTTCGGCCTTGCCGCGCAGCTCGGTCGCCCGGCCTTCGGCCGACGTCTTCCCGTCTCCCACGAAGTCGCCGATGGCGGCCTCCGCCTTGCCGGCCACCTTGCGGGCCGCGCCCGTCACCCGATCATCGTCCATGCTGTTCTCCCGGTCCGATCAGCCCAGACAACGGAGCTTCGGGCCGGAGGTTCAGGCGGGACTCACTCCTTCGCGAGATCTCCGAGGAGGCTCGCCGCGACCGTCAGCTTGGAGACCGTCAGGCCGCCCGTCCGGATGCCCTCGACCGCGCCCTTGATGCGGTCGACCATCGCGGCGCGCGAGCGGGTCCAGGCCTCGACGGCCGGCGCCCCCGCGCCGTCCCGGGCCACGATCTCCGCCGCGAGCCGGCGATGCGCCGCCCCGAGGGCGTCGATCGCCCGGTCCCGGGCGAGCCGGTCGTAATGGTCCACGGTCGGGATGCCCCATCCGTCGATCGCGAGCGCGCCGAAGCCGAAGGCGCCGTCGAGCGCGAAGTAGGTGGACGCGATCTCGGCCACGGGCCGCTCGGCGCGCCGCGCCACGAAGACGATGTCCGGCGCGCGCGCGACGTCCGGCAGCGACGCGATGCGGCGCGCGAGATCGGCCGGCACGCCGGCCGCGACCAGCGGGTCCGCCCGCTCCGCCCGCGCCGACAGGGCCGCCTCGGACAGGGTGGCGTCGAGCCCCGCCTCGACCTCCCGGATGCCCTGCCCGTAGAGGCCGACGACCTCGTCGAGGCCGCGCTGGGCGAAGTCGACGTTGCGGATGAACCAGACGGCCCGCGAGAGCGTGAGATCCTGCACGCGACCGTACAGGTCGAGCTGCAGCGCGCCCGGGACCTGGCCGTCGAGCGCGTCGATGCCGCCGTTCAGCTCGGGCAGTCCGAAGGAATCGCGGGTCGCCGCGTAGGCGGCCGCGATGATGGGCGCCGTCGCGCCCGTCTCGTCCACGAGCCGCGCCACGACGGCCGGGCCGCCCCGGTTGACGATGGCGTTCGAGAGCTGCGTGGCGATGATCTCGCGCCGCAGGCGATGGCCCGCGACGGCATCCGGGAAGCGGTCGCGGAGCGGGGCCGGGAAGTAGCGGTCGAGCTCGCGCGAGAGATACGGATCGTCCGGGACGGCGCTGTCGAGCAGTTCGTCGTGGAGGGCGAGCTTCGCGTAGGCCAGGAGCACGGCGAGCTCGGGCCGGGTCAGGCCCGCGCCCTCGCCGCGGCGCGCCTCGATCGTCGCGCGATCGGGCAGGTATTCGAGCGCGCGGTCGAGCCGGCCGGATTCGCCGAGCACCTGCATGAGGCGCGCCTGGAAGCCGAGATCGGCCGCGCCGCGCCGCTCGGCGAGCGAGATCGCGAGCGTCTGCAGGTAGTTGTTGCGCAGGACGAGCGCCGCCACCTCGTCCGTCATGGCCGACAGGAAGGCGTTGCGGTCCTCGAAGGAGAGCCGGCCGTCGCGGGCCGGAATCGCCAGCGCGATCTTGATGTTCACCTCGACGTCGGACGTGTTCACGCCGGCCGAATTGTCGATCGCGTCCGTGTTGAGCCGGATGCCGGCTCGCGCCGCCTCGATCCGGCCCCGCTGCGTCATGCCGAGATTGGCGCCCTCCCCGATCACCCGGCAGCGGAGGTCCGCGGCCGTGAGGCGGATCGCGTCGTTCGCGCGGTCGCCCGCCTGGGCGTCCGTCTCGGAGGCGGCCCGCACGTAGGTGCCGATGCCGCCGAAGAAGAGGAGGTCGACCGGGGCGGCGAGGATCGCCCGCATGACGGCGGCGGGGCTCGCCTCCGCGACCGCGAGGCCGAGCGCGGCCTGCGCCTCGGGCGAGAGCGCGATCGACTTGGCGCTGCGCGGGAAGACGCCGCCGCCGGCCGAGATCAGGCTCTTGTCGTAATCCTGCCAGCTCGAGCGCGGCAGCCAGAACAGGCGCTCGCGCTCCGCGAAGGAGGCGGCGGCGTCCGGGTTCGGGTCGATGAAGATGTCGCGGTGGTCGAAGGCCGCGAGGAGCTTCAGGTGCCGCGACAGGAGCAGGCCGTTGCCGAACACGTCGCCCGACATGTCGCCGACGCCGACCACCGTCACGGGCTCGGCCTGGATGTCGACGTCCATCTCGCGGAAATGGCGCTTCACGGCCTCCCAGGCGCCCCGCGCCGTGATGCCCATCTGCTTGTGGTCGTAGCCGTGCGAGCCGCCGGACGCGAAGGCGTCGCCGAGCCAGTGGCCCGTCTCGATCGAGATCGTGTTGGCCGTGTCCGAGAAGGTCGCCGTGCCCTTGTCGGCCGCGACCACGAGGTAGGGATCGTCGCCGTCGAGCCGCACCGTGTCCGGGGGCGGGACGACCGCGTCGCCCTCGAGGTTGTCCGTGATCGAGAGCAGCGTGCGGATGAAGAGGCGGTAGGCCTCCGTGCCCTCCGCCATCCAGGCGGCCCGGTCGGAGGCCGGAGGAAGCTGCTTCGGGAAGAAGCCGCCCTTCGCGCCGACGGGCACGATGACGGCGTTCTTCACCTGCTGGGCCTTCACGAGGCCCAGGATCTCGGTGCGGAAGTCCTGCGGCCGGTCGGTCCAGCGGATGCCGCCCCGCGCGACCTTGCCGAAGCGCAGGTGCAGCGCCTCGACCCGGGGCGAAGACATGAACACCTCGAAGAGCGGACGCGGCTTCGGCAGCTCCTCGACGCGGCCGCAATCGAGCTTGAAGGCGATGATGTCGACCGGCAGCCCGTGCGGCCCGAGATGGAAGAAGTTGGTCCGCACCGTCGCGTCGACGAGGTTCAGGAGACGGCGCAGGATGCGGTCGTCGTCGAGGCTCGCCACCGCCGCGAGCGCGTCCGCAATGGCCTCGCGCGCCTCCGGTTCGGGCAGGCGGGTCGTCTCGGCGGCGGGGTGCGGATCGAACCGCACGTAGAACAGCCCGACGACCAGGGCCACGATGTCGCCGTGCCGGGCCAGCACCTCGCCGATGTAGTCCTGGCTGTAGGGGATCGCGATCTGCTGCAGGTAGCGGCCGTAGGTGCGCACGAGGGCCGCGTCGCGCCAGCCGAGCCCGGCCTCGAGCACGAGCCGGTTGTAGCCGTCGGATTCGGCGACGCCCCGGAACACGGCCAGCAGCGCGGCCTCGATCCGGTCGGCGGAGGCCGCCATGTCGACCGGCTGGCCCGTCACGCGCTCCAGCGCCATGTCGTGCAGCCAGACGCGCTCGCCCCGGGCCGCGCCGCCGGGGGCGACCTGGTAGGTCCGCTCGTTGACGACGCGGAAGCCGAGCCGCTCGAGCAGCGGCACGCGCTCCGACAGCGGCAGGCTCAGCCCGCGCGAGAAGAGCTTCAGGTTGACGCGCTCGTCCGGGTCGCCCTCGCGCCGGTAGAGGTCGACCGCGCGCGGCTTCTCGTCCGACAGCCGCTCGATCTCGCGGATGTCCGTCACGGCCTGCGTGGCGTCGAACGCCTCCCGGTAGGCCGCCCCGAAGGCCGATCCGTAGCGGAGCGCGAGCTCCCGGGCGCGGGGGCCGGGCACGCCCTCCGTCAGCGCCTCGCCGAGCCGGTCGCCCCAGGTCCGCACGATGGCGGCGACGCCGCGCTCCAGCGTCTCGCGCGAGACGTCGGGCACCGAGCCGCCGTCGCGGCCGATGATGAGATGCGTGCGGGCGAGCGGGCCGTCCGGGTAGGCCGGGTACGCGGCCGAGAGGCGGCCGCCGAAGCTGCGGGCCAGGAACTCGCCGATCTGCCGCCGGATGGTCGTGTCGTAGCGGTCCTTCGGCACGAACACGATGACCGACACGAAGCGGCCGAACCGGTCGGGCCGCACGAGGACGCGGACGCGCGGATGCTCGGCGAGGCGCAGGATCTCGAGCGCGAAGTCGTGGAGCAGGTCCTCGTCGATCTGGAACAGCTCGTCGCGCGGATAGGTCTCGAGGACCGCCTCGAGCGCCCGCCCGTCGAAGCTGTCCGGCGCGAACCCGGCCCGCGCCTCGACGGCCGCGACCTTGCGCCGGAGATAGGGCACGGAGGCCGCGTTGGCCGCGTAGGCGGAGGCCGTGAACAGGCCGACGATCGTGAACTCGCCCCAGAGCTTGCCGGAGGGCCCGAACAGCTTCGCGCCGACGTAGTCGAGATAGGCGCGGCGGTGCACGCGCGACTGGACGCTGGCCTTGGTGATGATGAGGAGTTCGGGCCGCTCCAGGAAGGCGCGGATCTCGGGCGTGACGGAGACGAGGTCCGTCCCCCGCTTCAGCACCTGGAGGTTCGGATCGCGCAGGAGGCCGAGGCCGGACCCCTCCAGCGTCTCGGACGTGCCCTCCGTCTCCGGGATGCGGTGCGCCCGCATGCCCAGCACGGTGAAGTGGCCGGAGGCGAGCCATTCGAGGAAGGCCGTCGCCTCCTCGATCTCGCCGGGCGGCAGGGGCGGCGGGCTCGACCGGTAGGCCTTGGCGAGGTCGCGGAGCCGCTCCGTCATGGGGACCACGTCGGCATCCGCGGCCGCGACCTCGGCGAAGACGCCCGCGAGCGCGGTCGCGAGGTCGGCCCGCTCCGTCTCGCCCAGGCGGTCGAGATGGATGTGGATCAGGCTCTCGCGCCGAAGGCCCTCGGCGGGCGCCCCCGCCTCGCCGGCGAGGCCCCGGAAGGATCCGTCCGGCTCGCGGGCCACCGCCAGGATCGGATGCGCGACGAGCCGCGGCTCGAGCCCGCGCGCGACGAGCTCGCCGAGCGTCGAATCGAGCAGGAACGGCCGGTCCTCGTTCACGACCTCGAGGATGGTCGCCTCGCGCCGCGCCGCCCCCTCGCCCCAGGCGGCATCCGTCACCCGGATGTCGGCGCCCTGGTCGGGCCGGGACTGCGCGAGATGCGACAGGGCGGTGGCGGCCGTACGCAGGCGGCCGAGCTCGTCGAGCGAGGCGAGGTCGTCGGGCGGCACGCGGCGGAACAGGATGGCCGCGAAGGCCTCGGCGACCGCGGTCGCGCCCATGGCCGGGGTCTCGCCGCCCTCCGGGGCGTCCGCGTCCGGGCTCGCCTCACCCAAGCCTTCCGCGTCCATGCCGACTCACTCCGAGCTTGTCCCGCTCGTCGCGGGAGCGCCTTCTAGCGCAGCGTCGGCAGGCTGGCGACAGCGGGGCCGCGGAATCGGTCGGCCCGCACCAGGCCCGGATCGGCGGCGGAGAACCGCATCCGCAGCGGATCGCCGGACGTGCCGAGCGGCAGCGGATCGGACACGGGCTCGGCCCGGGCGCGGCTGGTCGCCACGTCGGCCCGGCGGGACGGCACCGTCGGGCTCGCGGCCGCGTCGAAGAGCGCCCGGAGCGCGGCCCGCGGATCGTCCGCGGCCGCCGACAGCAGCCCGCCGGTCGCCGCGCGCGGCTCCGTCCGCATCTCGCCCCGCAGAGCCGCGACGGAGGGCACCGCCGGCGCGTCCGGCCGGGACGGCGGCAGCGGGTGGTCGCTGGCCGCCGCGAGGGCGACCGGAAGGTCGTCCGGCCGCGCGGGCGGGCGGGGCGCGTCCGCGACGTGGCGGCCGGG
>JAEUAC010000194.1 GCA_019695455.1 Methylorubrum extorquens
GACGTCGTCGAAGGTCGCGAGCAGATGGTCGACCGGCACGTCGCGGCAGAGGCCCGACCCGAGGACCAGCACGGAGCGACGGCTGGGCAGCGACGCCACGACCTCCCGGACGGCGGCATGGCACCGCTCCTCGTGCGCCGACCAGGCCCGGCGCTGGCGCGTCGCCCGAGACCACAGCCTGACTGCGTCCGATACGAGACCAAGCCGTCGCAGCGACGGCGCCGATCGCGCCGTGGCCCAGAGGAATGCCGATCCGATCACGGTCGCTCCCGGTCGTCGGGCCGGAACCCTCCAGGACGGCCAAGGTTGAGGCAGCACATTCGGGAGGAGACACTGATGGGTCGCGCAGCACTTCTTTGGCTTGTCGGCATTCCGCTGCCGATCGTCATCCTGCTCTGGTTGTTCTTCTTTCGGTAGGCGAGAGGCCGGCCGCTCCGAGGAGCCACGGCCGGCCTCTTACTCGGCGGCCGCCGGCAGGAGCGCGGTCCGGGCGACGCGCTCGCGCTTGATGAGCTCGGCCGTCATGAACGCGATCTCGAGGGCCTGATCGGCATTGAGCCGCGGATCGCAGAACGTGTGGTAGCGATCCCCGAGGTCGAGGTCGGTCACGGGACGCGCCCCGCCCGTGCATTCGGTCACGTTCTTGCCCGTCATCTCGAGATGCAGTCCGCCGGCATGCGTCCCCTCCGCCTGGTGGACGGCGAAGAAGGCGCGGATCTCGCCGACGATCTGGTCGAAGGGCCGGGTCTTGTAGCCGTTCCCCGCCTTGATCGTGTTGCCGTGCATGGGATCGCACGACCAGACCGGCACCCGGCCCTCCCGCTTCATGGCCCGCACCAGACCCGGCATCGTCTCGGTCACCTTCGAGGCGCCGAAGCGGCAGATCAGGGTCAACCGACCCGGCTCCCGGTCCGGGTCGAGGATGTCGGCGAGCTCCAGGAGGCCGTCCGGCGTCAGCGACGGGCCGCATTTCAACCCGATCGGATTGCGGATTCCGCGCGCGTATTCGACGTGGGCGCCGTCGGGCTGCCGGGTGCGGTCGCCGATCCAGACCATGTGGCCGGAGGTGGCGTAGGGCTCGCCGCTGGTGGAATCGACCCGCGTCATCGCCTGCTCGTAGCCGAGCAGCAGCGCCTCGTGGCTGGTGTAGAAATCCGTCGTCCGCATCTCCGGGTGCAGTTCCGGGTCGATGCCGATGGCCCGCATGAACGCCAGCGTCTCGGAGATCCGGTCCGCGAGCTCCCGGTACCGGGATGACTGGGCCGAATCCTGCGAGAAGCCGAGCATCCAGCGATCGACGTTGTCGAGGTTGGCGTAGCCGCCGGTCGCGAAGGCGCGCAGCAGGTTCAGGGTCGCGGCCGATTGCCGGTAGGCCTCGATCTGCCGCCGCGGATCGGGCCGGCGCGCCTCGGGCGTCGCGGCGTTGTCGTTGACGATGTCGCCCCGGTAGATCGGCAGCTCGACGCCGTCGACCGTCTCCGTCGGCGAGGAGCGCGGCTTGGCGAACTGCCCGGCGATCCGGCCGAGCTTCACGACCGGGGATGCGCCCGCGAAGGTCAGGACGACCGCCATCTGCAGGAAGGCGCGGAAGAAGTCGCGGATGTTGTCGGCCGAATGCTCGGCGAAGCTCTCGGCGCAGTCGCCGCCCTGGAGCAGGAAGGAATCGCCCGCCGCGACCTTGGCCAGCGCCCGCTTCAGCTTGCGCGCCTCGCCCGCGAAGACGAGAGGCGGAAAGCCGGCGAGCTGCGTCTCGACGGCCGCGAGGCCGGCCGCGTCCGGATAGTCCGGCACCTGCTGCACGGGCTTCTGCCGCCAGCTGTCGGGTGCCCACCGCTCGCTCGTCACCGCCCTGCCCTCCCCATCGCGCCGCACGGCGCGTCGCGGGCTTATAGAGAGCGGCGCGCGCGAACGCGAGCACCCCCGCTTCCCCCGCCCGGGCCGCCGTCCTAAGAGGCGCCGACAACACGGGAGAGAAACGATGGCGGGCGAACGGATCGCGATGGTGACGGGCGCGGGCACGGGGGTCGGCAAGGCCGCCGTCCACGCGCTCCTGAAGGACGGCTGGACCGTGGTGCTGACCGGGCGCCGCCGCGAGCCGCTGGAGGAGGCGGCTTCGATCGCGCCCGAGCGGACCCTCGTGATCCCGTCGGACGTGACGCGGCCCGAGACCGTCGACGCCCTCTTCGCGAAGACCCGCGAGACCTACGGGCGGCTCGACTTCCTGTTCAACAACGCCGGCATGGGCGCCCCCGCCGTCCCGATCGAGGACCTGCCGCTCGAGACCTTCCGGACGGTCGTCGAGACGAACCTCGTCGGCATCTTCCTCTGCACGCAGCACGCCTTCCGCATCATGAAGGACCAGTCGCCCCGGGGCGGCCGCATCGTGAACAACGGCTCCATCTCGGCGCACGCGCCCCGGCCGCTCTCGATCGCCTACACGTCCACCAAGCACGCCGTGACCGGCCTCACGAAGTCGACCTCGCTCGACGGCCGCGTCTACGACATCGCCTGCGGGCAGATCGACATCGGCAACGCCGACACGGCCATGGGCGGCCGCATGAAGGCGGGCGTGCCCCAGGCCGACGGCTCCGTGAAGCCGGAGGCCGTGATGGACCCCGGCCATATCGGCTCCGCGGTCGCCTACATGGCCTCGCTGCCGCTCGATGCGAACGTGCAGTTCATGACCGTGATGGCGACCAAGATGCCCTTCGTCGGCCGCGGCTGAGGCGCCCTGGCCTGCGCCGTGACGGGCGGGGAGCGCCCCGCCCCCAGCCCGTCGCGCTTGGCCCGGCCGAAGCCGAGGCGGTTCAGGCCGCGATGCTCTCGCGCATGATGGCGGCGTAGTCCGCCGCCGCGATCGGGCGCGGGTTCGTGGGCGTGGAATGGTCGCGCTCGGCCTTGGCCGCCATGTCGTCCACCACCGACGTCGGCACCTTGAGGGCGCCGAGCGAGGCGGGAAGGCCGATCCGGGCGTTCAGGTCCCGGATGGCGGCCGCGAGATCGGCATCGGGCGGAAGGCCCATCGCGACCGCCAGGCGGCGGTACTTGTCGGGCGCGGACGCCGCGTTGAACGCGAGCACGGGCGGCAGGAGCACGGCATTCAGCGTGCCGTGATGCAGCGACGGCTCCTTCAGCGAACCGAGCGCGTGCGAGAGGCCGTGCACGCCGCCGAGCCCCTTCTGGAAGCACATCCCGCCCTGAAGCGCGCCCATCATCAGCTCGGACCGCGCCTCCGCGTCGGCCCCGTTCGCGACGGCCTGTTCCAGGTTCCGCATGATCCGGCCCGCGCCGTCCAGCGCGATCGCGTCGGCGGGCGGGTTGAAGCGCGGCGACAGGAAGGTCTCGATACAGTGCGACAGCGCATCCATGCCGGTCGCGGCCGTCAGGAAGGGCGGCAGGCCGTGCGTCAGGCTCGGGTCGCAGATCGCCCGCTTCGGGATGAGGTGGGGCGAGATGAGCCCGACCTTGCGTCCGTCCGAGAGGTTCATCAGCGCCGCGCGCCCGACCTCGCTGCCCGTGCCGGAGGTCGTCGGGATGGCGATGACGGGTGCCACGGACGCCGTGACGAGCGGAATGCCACCGTCGATGGCGGCGTACCGGGCCAGCGGCTCGGGATGGGTCGCGAGGATCGAGACGGCCTTCGCGAGATCGATCGGCGAGCCGCCGCCGATGGCGACCAGCCCGTCGCAGCGCTCCTGGCGGAAGACGGCGAGCGCCTCGAGCGCGGCCTCCTCCGTCGGGTTGGACGGGACCCGGTCGAAGACGATCCGGGCCGCTCCGGTCGGCATCGCCGCGAAGACGCGGTCGAGAAGGCCCGCGGCCGCCACGCCCCGATCCGTTACGACGAGCGGGCGCGTGACGCCCAGCGCGACGAGATCCTCGGCCAGCTCGGCCAGGACGCCGTCGCCGAAGCGGATCGTCGTCAGATAGGTGATCAGGGCCATGCTCTCTCCTGCCGGGTCGCGACGGTCCGGGCCCTTCTAGGCGAGGCTCGGCCGCAGGTCAGCCCGCCACGGCGGGCTTCGCCACAGGCGTCCGCATGGTGACGAGTTCCTCCGCGGCGGTCGGGTGGACGGCCACGGTGCGATCGAAATCGGCCTTCGTCGCCCCCATGGTGACGGCGACGCCCGCGAGCTGGATCATCTCGCCGGCATCGTGCCCGACGATGTGGACGCCGAGCACGCGGTCCGTCGCGCTCTCGACGACGATCTTCATCAGCACCCTCTCCGGCCTCCCGGAGAGCGTCGCCTTCATGGGCCGGAAGCTCGCCTTGTAGATCGTCACCGCATCCCCGTGCCGCGCGCGCGCCGCCTCCTCCGACAGACCGACGGTGCCGATCTCGGGCGTCGAGAACACGGCCGTCGCGATGAGGTCGTGCTGCACGGCCGTCGGCCGGCCGCCGAAGACGCTGTCCGCGAAGGCGTGCCCCTCCCGGATGGCGATCGGCGTCAGGTTCGCCCGGTTGGTCACGTCGCCGACGGCCCAGATGCCGTCGGCGCTCGTCTTGGAGAACGCATCGACGGGGATCGCGCCGACCTCGTCCGGCACGATGCCGACCGTGTCGAGCCCGAGCCCGTGCGTGTTGGGCCGGCGGCCGGTCGCGACGAGCACCTGGTCCACGACCAGGACGCGCCCGTCGGAGAGCGTCGCCGCGATCGCGTCGCCGTCGCGGTCGAGGCGGCGCAGCGTCGTGCCGAGCGCGAGGTCGATGCCGCGCTCCCGATAGGCGGTGCCGAGCGCGTCCCGGACGTCCTCGTCGAAGCCGCGCAGCAGCTTCTCGCCGCGGTGCAGGAGCGTGGTTCGCGAGCCGAGGCCGGCGAACACGCCCGCGAACTCGACCGCGATGTAGCCGCCGCCGACGACCAGGATGCGCTCCGGCAGGCGATCGAGCTCGAAGACGTCGTTCGACGTGATGGCGAGCTCGCCGTTCGGGATCGGCGGTTCGAGCGTCGGCG
>JAEUAC010000207.1 GCA_019695455.1 Methylorubrum extorquens
GCCGCTCTCGGCGCTCGACGCCCAGACGCGCGACCTCCTGACGGAGGATTTCCTCGGCATCTGGCTCCGCGACCGGATCACGGCGATCTACGTGACGCACAACCTCGACGAGGCCCTGCGCCTCGCCGACCGCATCGTGGTGCTGTCGAAGCGCCCGGGCCGGGTCCGCGAGGTCGTCGGCGTGGGCATCCCGCAGCGGGAGCGCACGGGACCGGCCGCGCTCGCGACGATCGCGGCCCTGCGGGAGCGCCTGTGGGGCTCGATCCGCGACGAGGCCGCCCATGCCGACCGCGAGCTCGTCCATGGCTGACCTCCTCGCACCGATGCCGGCGCGCGACGCGCCGGGGCCGGCGCCCGTCCGGTTCCGGGGCGGCGGCTTCGGCCCCCGCGTCAGCGGGCCCGCGGCGCTCGCGGCCTTCGTCCTCGCGATCGCGGGCTGGCAGGCGCTCGTGTCGTTCGGGATCGTCAGCCCGGTCTTCCTGCCCTCGCCCGTCGAGGTCGCGACGGCGCTGGTCGAGCTCGCCCGCACGGGCCGGCTCTGGGACGACCTATCGATCTCGCTCTACCGCATCGGCATCGGCTGGACGCTGGGCACGCTCTGCGGCGTCGCGGCCGGTACCGCCATGGCGCTGTTCTCGCTCGCCCGCTCCGTCGGCGTGCCGCTCGTCTCGGCCCTGTTCCCGATCCCCAAGATCGCCCTCCTGCCGCTCCTCATCCTGTGGCTCGGCATCGGCGAGACCTCCAAGGTCGCCACCATCGCGCTCGGCGTGTTCTTCCCGACCGCCATCGCGGCCTACACGGGCATCGACAACGTGCCCCGCAGCCTGATCCGCATGGCGCAGAGCTTCGACGTGCCCTTCGCGTCGATCGTGCGGACGATCGCGCTGCCGGGCGCGCTGCCCTCGGTCCTCGCCGGCATGCGGATCTCGGCCTCGATCGCGCTGCTCCTCGTCGTCTCGGCCGAGATGATCGGCGCCGAGCGCGGCATCGGGGCCTTCGTCCTCTCGGCCGGCAACCTGATGCAGACCGACCAGCTCATGGCGGGCGTGACCGTCCTGTCCTGCCTGGGCCTCGCGGTCGGCACCACGCTGTCGCGGCTCGAGAAGGCGCTGCTCGGCTGGCGCTGAGCGGAGCGGGTCCCGGCGGGGGCGGCCTCTCCCCCGTTCGTCTCCTTGCGGTCGGACCGGGCCGGCTGTAGAGCCCCCGCTCGGCTGCGGGCCGGCCTCCCGGGCCGCGCGCGCCCCTCTCGGAGCAGGAACGCCCTATGGCCGTGGACGCGGATCTGATCGCCGACCGGCGCCGCCTCCGGCGCAAGCTGTCCTTCTGGCGGATCGCGGCCTTCGCGGTCGCCATCCTGGCCGTCGTCGGGGCGGGCCTCGCCTGGTCCGGCGGACGCAACCCGGTCGCGTCGCGCCAGCAGGTCGCCCGCATCGCCGTGTCGGGCTTCATCGCCGGCGACCAGCGCATGGCCGACCTCTTCCGCCGCGTCGGCGAGTCGAGCGCCGTCGAGGGCGTCGTGATCGCCATCAACTCGCCGGGCGGCACCACGTCCGGCTCGGAGGAGCTCTTCCGCAACATCCGCACGCTCGCCGGCAAGAAGCCGGTCGTCGCCTTCGTGGAAGGGATGGCGGCGTCGGGCGGCTACATCACGGCGCTGGGCGCCGACCGGATCGTCGCCCGCGAGACGGCGCTCGTCGGCTCCATCGGCGTCCTGTTCCAGTACCCGGACGTGTCGCGGCTCCTGAACACGATCGGCGTCTCCGTCGAATCCATCAAGTCGAGCCCGCTCAAGGCCGAGCCGTCCGGCTTCACGCCGACCTCGCCGGAGGCGAAGGCCGCCCTGCAATCGGTGGTCGACGACACCTACGGCTGGTTCAAGGGCCTGGTCGCCGACCGGCGCGGCCTCTCGGCCGAGGAGCTCGCGGCGGTCTCGGACGGCCGCATCTTCTCCGCCCGCCAGGGCATGCCGCTGCGGCTCGTCGACCAGCTCGGCTCCGAGCGCGACGCGATCGCGTGGCTCGAGCGGGACCGCAAGGTCCCGGCGAACCTGCCGGTCGAGGACTGGAAGCCGCGCGGCTCGTCCGGCTTCTCGCTCTGGTCGGCGGCGGCCTTCGGGGCCGACGTCGCGGGGCTCGACGGCGTCGCCGACCTTCTCCGCTCCGCCGCCTCGCCCACGGTCAAGCTTGACGGCCTCCTGGCCGTTTGGCAGCCTCGGGCCGACCGCTAGCGTCGGGTGCGTTCGAGCCCATGATCAAGTCCGAGCTCGTTCTCCGCATCGCGGCGCAGAACCCTCACCTCTACCAGCGCGACGTCGAGACGATCGTGGCCGCCGTGCTCGACACGATCACGGAGGCGCTGGCCCGGGGAGACCGGGTGGAACTTCGCGGCTTCGGCGCCTTTTCCGTGAAGAAGCGGGACGCGCGGAACGGCCGCAATCCCCGCACCGGAGAGGCCGTGGCCGTCTGCGAGAAGCTGATCCCGGTCTTCAAGACCGGCAAGGAGATGCGCAAGCGCCTGAACCTGACGGCCCCGGACACGAACGAAGGACGGGACTGACCATGGTAGGCGCCCTCAAGGCCCTGATCGCACTGCCGATCGCGCTCGTGCTGATCCTGCTCGCGGTCGCGAACCGCACGCCCGTCCTGCTCTCGCTCGATCCCTTCGCGCCCGACGCGCCGGAGATCGGCCTCACCGTCCCGCTCTTCGCCGTGATCCTCGGCTCGATCGCGATCGGCGTGATCCTCGGCGGCGTCGGCTCCTGGATGGCCGGCGGCAAGCATCGCCGCGCCCGCCGCCGCTCCGCCCGGGACGTGAACCGCCTCGAGGCCGAGACGGAACGGCTCCGCGCCGCCATGGCGACGCAGCGGCCGACCGGCACCGCCCTCGCCGGCCCCGTCCCGGACCGCCGCGTCTACCCGTAAAGGACCCTGCCCGATGCGCGTCGTCTCAGCGGAGGAGATCGACCGCGTCCTCGCGTTCCCGGCCCTGGTCGACGCGCTCGCGGAGGCGTTCCGCGGCGGCCTCGCGGCTCCGCCCCGGCATCATCACGCCATCGACCGGCCGGGCGGAGAGGCGACGCTGCTCCTGATGCCGGCCTGGACGGAGGGCCGCGACGGCTTCTCGGGCGTGAAGATCGTCACGGTCTATCCCGACAACGCGACCCGCTCGCTGCCGAGCGTGCTCGGCACCTACCTCCTGCTGGACGGCTCCTCCGGGATGCCGCTCGCCGCGCTCGACGGCACCCGGCTCACCCTCTGGCGCACGGCCGCGGCCTCCGCGCTCGGCGCGCGCCACCTGGCACGCGCCGACTCGACGCGCCTCCTCGTGGTCGGGGCGGGCGCCCTGTCGACCCACCTAGCACGCGCCCATGCGAGCCAGCGCCCCCTCACCGACATCGCGGTCTGGGCGCGGCGCCCCGAGGCGGCCGAGGCGGTCGCGGCCGGGCTCAGGGCGGACGGCCTGCCGGCCCGGACCTCGAGGCCGAGGCGCGCCAGGCCGACATCGTCTCCTGCGCCACCCTCTCGACCGATCCCATCGTCCGGGGCGCCTGGCTGAAGCCGGGCGCGCATCTCGACCTCGTCGGCGCCTTCAACATGCGCATGCGCGAGGCCGACGACGAGGCCCTCGCCCGGGCGGCCGTCCACGTCGACACGCCAGCCGCGCTCACGGAGGGCGGCGACGTCGCGGTCGCGATCGCGGCCGGCTCGTTCGCGGCCGACCGGGTCCGGGGCGACCTCGCGGCCCTCGTCGCGGGCCGCAGCCCCGGCCGGACCGACCCGCGCAGCATCACGCTGTTCAAGTCGATCGGGGCCTCGCTGGAGGATCTCGCGGCCGCCATGCTGGTCTGGTCGCGCCTCGCCGCCTGAGGGAGCCCGACGCCGCCCCGGCCGTTCTCCTCGGGACATTCTGCCGAGGACGCGCCCATGACCGACCATCCCGCCCTGCAACCCGGCCGCGTCGCGGTCGTGACCGGGGCCGCGAGCGGCATCGGCCTCGCGGCCGCGCGCCGCTTCGCGGGCCTCGGCCTCGCGGTCGTGCTCGTCGACCTGCCGGGCGAGGCGCTCGACCGCGCCCGCGAGGAGGTCGCGTCGGTCGCGACCGGCGCACCGCCCCGGGCCGAGCCGGCCGACGTCGCCCTGCCCGACGCGATGGCCCGCATCCGCGACGCGGCCGCGCCGCTCGGCTCGGTCGGGGTCCTGATGAACAACGCCGGCATCGAGGCGGGCGGCCGCTTCGCGAGCGCGCCCGAGCTCTGGCGCCGGATCGTGGACGTGAACTTCTGGGGCGCCCTCCACGGCGTCCAGGCCTTCCTGCCCGGCATGATGGCGGCCGGCGAACCCGCGCTCGTGATCAACACCGGCTCGAAGCAGGGCATCACGACGCCGCCCGGCAACGCGCCCTACAACGTCTCGAAGGCCGGGGTGAAGGCGGTCACCGAGGCACTTGCGCACGAGCTGCGCGGCCGGGAGGACTGCCGCGCGACGGCGCATCTCCTGATCCCGGGCTTCGTCTACACGGGCCTGACGCGCGCCCGCGGCGTGACGGAGAAGCCGTCCGGCGCCTGGACGCCCGACCAGACGGTCGACTTCATGCTGGCGGCGATCGGGCGCGGCGACTTCTACATCCTGTGCCCCGACAACGACGTGGACCGGCGCACGGACGAGAAGCGCATCGCCTGGGCGGCGGGCGACATCGTCGAGAACCGCCCCGCCCTGTCCCGCTGGCATCCCGATTACACGGAGGCGTTCGAGAGCTCTATGGAGACCTGAAGGTGACGTGCCGTGAGCGCGCCTGTGCTGCCTCGCGACGTGAGGAAGATGCACGTCGCCGACAGGGAATCCCGTTTTCCTCTGCGCGTCCTCGGTATCCTTCCGCGGGGGGCGGCCGTTCACGTCCGTGGGGACGATGCGCTCGATTTCCTCGCCAAGAAGAGGCTCGGCTTCTCCTGGTTGGGCGTGGCGCAAGCCGAGGTCGATCTGTCCGCACGGCTGGGACGGCCCGTCGGCATCGTCCTGACGAGCGAGGTGCAGGGCGCCGAGGCGGCGCGGCTGAGCGAGCTTGCGCGCCCTCTGTGAACGAGAGAAGCG
>JAEUAC010000157.1 GCA_019695455.1 Methylorubrum extorquens
AGGGGCAGGGTGCCCCGGCCGATCGAACCGAAGCCGATCATGACGATCGGACCGCTGATGCGGCCGTGGACGGGCCAGGTGGTCATGGCGGGGCGGGTTCCTTGGATGCGGATGGGGAATGGCCGCCTGATTGGACGCCACGCCCGGGAGAATCAACCGCTAGACCGGCCGCGTGACGATCCGACGAACCCGCGCCGGGGGCCCGGAAGAAAAAAGCCCGGCGCCGGAAGTCCGGGCGCCGGGCTGGAGAAGTTCACTGACCACGCGCATGAGGCCCCCGATCCGGCGAAGCGGCAAGCGGGCCCTTAGGACTTGGTTAACCTTGACGGGCCGGGCGCCGGAGGCCGGCAAGTTGGCGGGTGACGCCGCTTCGGCTACGTGCGGGGACGAAATCCATCCAGGAGGTCCCATGACTACGTTGTCCCGTCGCGGCGTGCTGGCCGGCACCGCCGCCGTCGCGCTCGCCGGTCCCGCCCTGGCCCAGGCCTTTCCGCAGCGTCCGATCACGATGGTGGTGCCGTTCGCGGCCGGCGGCTCGACGGACGTCGTGGCCCGCATCATCGCCCAGAAGATGAGCGAGGGCCTGGGCCAGCAGGTGATCGTCGAAAACGTGGCGGGCGCGGGCGGCAACGTCGGCGCGGCCCGGGTGTCGAAGGGCGACCCGGACGGCTACCAGATCCTGATGGGCACGGTCGCGACCCACGCCCTGAACCCGCTGATGCTGAAGCGGAAGCCCTACGACCCGGTCACGGACTTCGCCCCGATCTCCCTGCTGGCGATCGTGCCGAACGTCCTCATCGTGAACCCGAGCCTGCCGGCGAAGACGGTGCCGGAGCTGGTCGCGCTCCTGAAGGCCAATCCCGGCAAGTACAACTACGCGTCCTCCGGGATCGGCACCCCGCTCCACCTCTCGGGCGAGCTCTTCAAGTCGCTCGCCAAGGTCGAGATGCAGCACATCGCCTACCGGGGCTCCGGCCCGGCCCTGAACGACGTCGTGGCCGGCGTCGTGCCGATCCAGTTCGACAACCTGCCCTCCGCCTCCGCCTTCATCCAGGCCGGGACGCTGCGGGCGCTCGGCGTCACCACGAAGGAGCGGGCCGCGTCCTTCCCGGACGTCCCGACCATCGGCGAAAGCCTGCCCGGCTACGAGACCTACACGTGGAACGCGCTCTTCGCGCCGAAGGGGACGCCCCGGGCGATCGTGGACCGGCTGAACGCCGAGGCCGTGAAGGCCGTGAAGGACCCGCAGGTCGCCGAGCGCATGAAGGTGTTCTCGGCGACCGTCGTCGGCTCGACGCCCGAGGCGCTGGCCGAGCACGTGAAGGCCGAGGTCGCGAAGTGGACGCCGGTCGTGAAGGAAGCCGGCGTCTCAATCGACTGACGGGGCCGGCCGCACCCCGCTCGTCCCGACGAACGTCGGGACCCAGGCCGGGCATGGGTCCCGGCCCTCGCGGGTCCGGGCGGGGCCGAGAGGGCCGGCGGCCGCCGCCCCTGCCCGCTCGCCCCGACGCGGGTCGGGGCCGGGGCCGCGGGCCGGACCCGCCCCCGCTCAGAGCGGCCGGCGGATCGTCTTGGCGACGAAGCCGAGCAGGCCCTCGCGGAAGACCAGCACGCAGGTGACGAAGATGATGCCCTGCACGACGAGCACCCAGGCGCCGAGCGTCGCGAGGTAGTTCTGCATCGAGACGATCACGGCCGCGCCGATCAGCGGCCCGAACACGGTGCCGAGGCCGCCGACCAGCGTCATGAGGACCGGCTCGCCCGACATGGACCAGTGCACGTCCGTGAGCGAGGCGAGTTGGAACACGATCGCCTTGGTGGCGCCCGCGAGGCCGGCCAGCGTCGTCGACATGACGAAGAGCGCGAGCTTGTACTGGTTCACCCGGTAGCCGAGCGAGATGGCGCGCGGCTCGTTGTCCCGGATGGCCTTCATGACCTGCCCGAAGGGCGAGTGGATGATGCGGTACATGGCGTAGAGGCCGATCAGGAAGATCGCCGCGACGACGTAGTAGAGGTTGATGTCGATCGCGAGGTTGAGGATTCCGAAGAGCGTGCCGCGCGGCACCGCCTGGATGCCGTCCTCGCCGCCCGTGAACTTCGCCTGCAGGGAGAAGAAGTAGACCATCTGGGACAGGGCCAGCGTGATCATGGCGAAGTAGATGCCCTGGCGCCGGATCGCGAGCGCGCCGAACAGCAGCCCGAGCGCCGCGCCCATGGCCGTGCCGGCCAGGATCGCGAGCTCCGGCGGGAAGCCCAGCACCTTCGCCGAATAGGCCGAGATGTAGCTCGCCATGCCGAAATAGGCCGCGTGCCCGAAGGACAGCAATCCGCCGTAGCCGAGCAGCAGGTTGAAGGCGGCCGCGAAGAGCGCGAAGCACAGGACCTTCATCAGGAAGACCGGGTAGAGCAGGAACGGCGCCACCAGGAGGAGCACGACCAGCCCCGCGAAGATCGCCCGGTGGAAGCCCGCCGCCCCCGTTCCCTCGATGACGGGCGGCCCGATGGCCGCGCCGGAGGTCGCCACAGCTGCGTCGGCCATCACGTGGCCCTCCCGAACAGGCCGGCAGGCTTCACGAGGAGCACCAGCACCATGATGACGAAGATGACGGTCGCCGAGGCCTCCGGATAGAAGACCTTGGTCAGACCCTCGACGAGGCCGAGCGCGAAGCCCGTGAGGATGGAGCCGAGGATCGAGCCCATGCCGCCGATCACGACGACGGCGAAGACCACGATGATGAGGTCCGCCCCCATGTTCGGGTTGACCGAGTAGATCGGCGCCGCCAGCACGCCCGCGAAGCCGGCCAGCGCCACGCCGAACCCGTAGGTCAGCGTGATCATGAGCGGCACGTTCACGCCGAAGGCCTGCACCAGCGTCGGGTTCTCGGTCGCGGCCCGCAGGTAGGCGCCGAGCTTCGTCTTCTCGATCACGAACCAGGTGACGAGGCAGACGACGAGCGAGGCGACGACCACCCAGGCGCGGTAGTTCGGCAGGAACATGAAGCCGAGCGCCTGGCCGCCGCGCAGCTCCGCCGGGATGCCGTAGGGCAGGCCCGAGACGCCGTACTGGTTGCGGAACAGGCCCTGGATGATGAGCGCGAGGCCGAAGGTGAGGAGCAGCCCGTAGAGGTGGTCGAACTTATAGAGCCGCGAGATCATGACGCGCTCGAGGACCACGCCGAAGGCGCCCACGAGGAGCGGCGCCAGGAGCAGCGCCGGCCAGTAGCCGATCCCCGCGTAGTTCAGCAGCATCCAGGCGACGAACGCCCCCATCATGTACTGCGCGCCGTGGGCGAAGTTGATGATGTTCAACAGCCCGAAGATGACGGCCAGCCCCAGGCTGAGGATCGCGTAGAACGATCCGTTGATCAGCCCGAGCAGCAGCTGGCCGAAGAGGGCGGCGCTTGGAACGCCGAAGATCGTGAACATGGCCTCGCCCGTCTCGACGCTCGCCCGGCCCGCGCGACGCGGGACCGGGGGTGAAGGGATGGCGGCGAGGCGCGTCGCCCCGCCGCCCGTGTCTCGGCCCCCGCGACGAGCGGGGGCGCCGGCCTCAGCTCTTGCCGACCAGCGGGCAGCCGCCCGCCGCCAGGGGCCGGAAGGCCTCGGCGGCCGGGATCGTGGCCAGCGTCTTGTACATGTCCCACGGGCCCTTCGACTCGGCCGGCTTCTTCACCTCGAACAGGTACATCGGGTGGATGGCGCGGCCGTCGGCGCGCACCGTCACCTGCCCCATCAGCGGGTCGTCGAAGGTCGTCTCCTTGATCTTCTTCATGACGGCGGCCGTGTCCTTCGACTTCAGGGCCGCGACCGTCTCGAGATAGGCGAGGACGGAGCCGTAGACGCCGGCCTGCGAGGAGGTCGGCATCTTGCCGTCGAACTTCGCCGCGAAGCGCTTGGAGAAGTCGCGCGTCTTGTCGTTCTGGTCCCAGTAGAAGGCCTCCGTGAGCACGAGGCCCTGGGCGGCCTGCAGGCCGAGCGCCTTCACGTCCGACGAGAAGATCAGGAGGCCGGCGAGCGACTGCCCGCCCTGCGTGATGCCGAATTCGGCCGCCTGCTTGATCGCGTTGGTCGTGTCGGAGCCGGCATTGGCGAGGCCGATGACCTCGGCCTTCGAGCCCTGCGCCTGGAGCAGGAACGAGGAGAAGTCCGCGCCCGCCAGCGGATGCTTGACGGAGCCCAGCACCGTGCCGCCGGCCTTCTTCACCGCCTCGCCCGTGTCGCGCTCGAGCGCGGCGCCGAAGGCGTAGTCGGCCGTGAGGAAGAACCAGGTCTTCTTGCCCTGCTTCGTCAGCGCCGACCCCGTGCCGTTCGCCAGCGCCCAGGTGTCGTAGGTCCAGTGCACGTTGTTCGCCGTGCATTTCGAGCCCGTGAGGTCGGACGTGCCGCCGCCCGAGATCATGAAGATCTTGTTCTTCTCGCGGGTGATCTCGGAGACGGCGAGCGCCACCGACGAGGTCGTGACGTCGAAGATCGCGTCCACGCCGTCCTGGTCGTACCATTGGCGGGCGATGTTCGAGCCCACGTCCGGCTTGTTCTGGTGGTCGGCCGAGACGATGTCGACCTTGAGGCCCTTCTCGGACGCCTTGAAGTCCTCGGCCGCCATGCGGGCGGCGACCACGGAGCCGGGGCCCGAGATGTCGGCGTAGAGGCTCGACATGTCGTTGAGGATGCCGAGCTTCACGGCGGTCTGGGCCTGGGCCGCGGTGCCGGCCAGGAGGCCGGCCGCGAGCGTGGCCAGAAGGGTGGATCGTCTCATGTCGTCGTGCTCCTGGCGGCCGGGCGTGCCGGCCGCGCGATGATGTCGGTCAGGTCTTCGGGACGAGCGGGCAGCCGCCCTCGGCCATCGGCCGCCACGCCTCGGCGGCCGGGATGGTGGCGAGCGTCTTGTAGAGGTCCCACTCGCCCTTCGATTCGGCGGGCTTCTTCACCTCGAACAGATACATGTCGTGGAGCTTGCGGCCATCCTGGCGCACGGCGCCCTTGCCGAAGATCGGATCGTCCGTCGGCATCGCCTTCATCTTGGCGACCACGGCCGCGCCGTCCTTGGTGTCCTTCAGCTCGGCCACGGCCTTCATGTAGTGGATGGCGGAGGAATACACGCCGGCATGGACGGCGCTCGGCATCTTGCCGCCCATCCTCTCGGCGAAGCGCCTGGCGAAGGCGCGGCTCGCCTCGTCGCGGTCCCAGTAGAAGGGCTCGGTGAGCACCAGCCCCTGCGCCGTCTGCAGGCCGAGCGACTTGATGTCGGTGACGAAGATCAGGAGCCCGGCGAGCGACTGGCCGCCCTGGACGAGGCCGAACTCGGAGGCCTGCTTGATCGAGTTGATCGTGTCGCCGCCCGCATTGGCGAAGCCGACGACCTTCGCCTTGGAGGCCTGGGCCTGCAGCATGAAGGACGAGAAGTCCTGGCCCGGGAAGGGGTGGCGGACGGAGCCGGCGACCGTGCCGCCCGCCTTCTTGATCGCCTCCGTCGCGTCGCGCTCGAGCGCGGTGCCGAAGGCGTAGTCGGCGGTGACGAAGAACCACGTGTTGCCGCCGCGCTTGGTCATGGCGGCGCCGGTGCCGTTGCCGAGCGCCCAGGTGTCGTAGGTCCAGGAGATCGTGTTCGGCGAGCACGACCTGCCCGTGAGGTCAGAGGTGCCGGAGCCCGAATTCAGGAAGACACGGTTCTTCTCCTTGGCGATGCCGCTGACGGCGAGGCCGACGGAGGAGGTCGGCACGTCGAGGATCGCGTCGACGCCGTCCTGGTCGAACCAGGTGCGGGCGATGTTCGAGCCGATGTCGGGCTTGTTCTGGTGGTCGGCGGAGACGACCTCGACCTTGAGGCCCTTCTCGGCCGCCTTGAAGTCCTCGACGGCGAGGCGGGTCGCGACGACGGAGCCCTCGCCCGTGATGTCGGCGTAGACGCCCGACCGGTCGTTCAGCACGCCGAACTTGACGGCCGTCTGCGCGCCGGCGGCCGAGGCGGCGAGCGCGCAGACGGCCGTCGCGGCGAGACGGGTGAGGCGGGTCATCGTGTCGGTCATTCCGGGCGGCCTCGCGATCGCGTCGTCGGCGTGGACCGGGCGGCGGGCGCCGTCCGGTCCGTCGTGTCGGGAACCGTCGCTCAGCTCTTGGCGACCAGCGGGCAATTGCCTTCGGCCATCGGCCGGAAGGCCTGCTCCGCCGGCACCTTGGCCAGGATCTTGAGGAGGTCCCACTCGCCCTTCGATTCCTCGGGCTTCTTCACCTCGAGGAGGAGCGCGTCGTGCATCTTGCGGCCGTCGGCCCGGACCGAGCCCTTGCCGAACAGGATGTCGTCGGTCGGGTTCGCCTTCATCCAGGCCATGACTTTCGCGGGATCCTTCGACTTCTCGGCCGCCACGGCCTTCAGGTAGTGGATGACGCTCGAATACGTGCCGGCATTGGTCATGTTCGGCATGCGGCCGGCCTTCGCCAAGAAGCGCTTGGACCATTCGCGCGTCGCGTCGTTCTCGTCCCAGTAGAAGGTCTCGCTGAAGACGAGGCCCTGCGCGGTCCGCAGGCCGAGCGCCTTCACGTCGTTCACGAACATGAGGAGCGCCGCCAGGCTCTGCCCGCCCTGCGTGATGCCGAACTCGGAGGCCTGCTTGATCGAGTTGATCGTGTCGCCGCCCGCGTTGGCGAGCCCGATGACCTTCGCCTTCGAAGCCTGCGCCTGGAGCAGGAAGGACGAGAAGTCGTTGGACGGGAACGGCGTCTTCACGCTGCCGACGACCTGCCCGCCGTTCTTCTTCACGACCGCGCTCGTGTCGCGCTCCAGCGCGTGGCCGAAGGCGTAGTCGGCCGTGAGGAAGAACCAGGTGTTCCCGCCCCGCTTCACCATGGCGCCGCCCGTCACGTTCGCGAGCTGCACCGTGTCGTAGGCCCAGTGGATCGTGTTGGGCGAGCATTGCGCGCCCGTGAGGTCGGACGTCGCCGCGCCGGAATTGAGGAAGATCTTGTTCTTCTCGCGCGTGATCTGGTTGATGGCGAGCGCCACCGACGAGGTCGGCACGTCGAGGATGACGTCCACGCCGTCCTGGTCGTACCATTGGCGGGCGATGTTCGAGCCCACGTCCGGCTTGTTCTGGTGGTCGGCGGCGACGACGGTCGCCGTCACGCCCTTCTCGGACGCCTTGAAGTCCTCGACGGCCATCCTGGCCGCGATCTCGGACCCCTCGCCGCCGATGTCCGAATAGACGCCGGACCGGTCGTTCAGCACGCCCAGCTTGACGGCGACCTGCGCTTGCGCGGCGCCGAGCGACACCGCCCACAGGGCGGTTGCGACCGACAACCCTCTCATCGTGACCATTGCGTTCTCCCTCCGGTTGTCGACGTTGCCCCTCCCCGGTCTCAGACGCCGAGGTAGGTGTGGAGCTTGTCGATGTTCGCATCGAGCTCGGCGTTGGGGATCATGTCCACCACCCGGCCCTGCTCGACGACGTAGTGCCGGTCCGCCACCGTCTGGGCGAACCGGAAGTTCTGCTCCACGAGCACGATCGTGAAGCCCTGGCCCTTCAGGCGCTCGATGGTGCGGCCGATCTGCTGGACGATGACGGGGGCGAGGCCCTCCGTCGGCTCGTCGAGGAGAAGGAGCTTCGCGCCCGTGCGCAGGATGCGGCCGATGGCGAGCATCTGCTGCTCGCCGCCCGAGAGCTTGGTGCCCTGGCTGCCGGCCCGCTCCTTCAGGTTGGGGAACAGCTCGTGGATTTGGTCCACCGTCAGGCCGCCCGGCTTGATGATCGGCGGCAGCGTCAGGTTCTCCTTGACGGAGAGGCTCGAGAAGATGCCCCGCTCCTCCGGCACGTAGCCGACGCCGAGGCGCGCGACCGACCGGGACGACATCTTGATCGTCTCCTCGCCGCCGAAGCGGACCGAGCCGGTCCGCTTGCCCATGATGCCGATGATCGACTTCAGCGTGGTGGTCTTGCCGGCGCCGTTGCGGCCGAGCAGCGTGACCACCTCGCCCGCCCGCACGTCGAACGACACGCCGTGGAGGACGTGGCTCTCGCCGTACCAGGCCTCGAGGTTCTGCACCGCGAGGAGCGCGCCGGGATCGATGGCCGGAAGCGTCGCGGCCGCGGGGCGGGACAGGGTCGCCGTCTCAGCCATGACCGGCTCCGATATAGGCTTCGATCACGCGGGAATCCTTGGACACGGTGGCGTAGTCGCCCTCCGCCAGCACGTTGCCGCGCGCCAGCACGGTGATGCGGTCCGAGAGCGAGGCGACGACCGACAGGTTGTGCTCGACCATCAGGATGGTGCGGTTCTGCGAGACGCGGCGGATGAGGGCGGAGGTGCGCTCGACGTCCTCGTGGCCCATGCCGGCCATGGGCTCGTCGAGGAGCAGCATCTCGGGCTCGAGCGCGAGCGTGGTCGCGATCTCGAGGGCGCGCTTGCGCCCGTAGGAGAGCTCGGCCGCCAGCACGTCGCAATAGGGCGTGAGCCCCACGGCCTCGATCAGGGCGCGCGCCTCGGCATTCAGCGAGCGCAGCACGCTCTCGGACCGCCAGAAGTCGAAGCTGTCGCCGCGCTTGCGGCGCTGCAGCGCGATCCGCACGTTCTCCAGCACCGTCATGGCGCCGAACACGGCCGAGATCTGGAAGGAGCGAACGAGGCCGAGGCGGGCCACGTCGGCCGGCTTCGTCCTCGTGATGTCGCGGCCCTTGTAGACGATGGAGCCGCGCGACGGCTCCAGGAACTTCGTCAGGAGGTTGAAGCACGTCGTCTTGCCGGCACCGTTCGGCCCGATCAGCGCGTGGATCGATCCCCGCCGGACCTGCAGGTCCACATTGCCGACGGCCGTGAACCCCTTGAAGTCACGCCCGAGCCCCGTCGTCGACAGGATGATGTCGTCCGGCATCCTCGCCTTACCTGGATGTTCCCCAGCGCCGCCTTGTCCGACGGTCGCCGCACCGCATCAGCCATAGCGCTCCGCTCGAAGTCAACACGACGAAGGGAGTGGGTCCGCCTGACGCAGGACCCCTCTCAGGGCTCGCGCAACCGCCAGGTGATCTCGACGTCGGCCGCGACCGACACGAGCCCCGCCTCGATCGGGACCGACCGGGACGGAGCCGGAGCCGGCATCGCCCGCATGGCGGCCGCGTAGGGCATGCCCGGGCGCTCGGTCGGGGCCGGGCTCCGGATCGTCGCGATGGGCCCGAGCGACGCGCCCGCGGCCTCGGCGATGGCGCGCGCCCGCTCGACGGCG
>JAEUAC010000232.1 GCA_019695455.1 Methylorubrum extorquens
CCCGCGCTCGACCTGGCCGACGAACAGGATCAGGGGGGTCGAATCCTGCTGGGCGATGTGGATGCCGGCCGACGCGTTGGTGGCGCCGGGCCCGCGCGTCACCATGCAGATGCCGGGCTCGCCCGTCTGCTTGCCGTAGGCGTCCGCCATCATGGCGGCGCCGCCCTCCTGGCGGCAGACCGTCACGACGATGCCGGAATCGCGCAGCGCGTCGAGCACGGGCAGGAAGCTCTCGCCCGGCACCGTGAAGACGTGGCGCACGCCGTTCGCGACGAGCTGGGCGACGAGCGCCTGGGCGGCGGTGCGGGTCTCGCCGGCGGACATGGTCGGGCGCTCCTCGGGATCGGACATGCGGCGATCCTTACCGGGCGAGACCTTCCGGTCCGCTAACGGCGCGAGACGATCCCGCGCGATCCGGAACGGGCGGCGAGGGCCCGTTCACCACGTCCGCCGATCCTGCGCGCCGCGCCCCCGGGGGCGCGCCCCGTCCGTTTGTCTTCACCATCCTTGTTCACGGCTCCTCAGGCGGAGGCGGGGCATGGATGGTCCCGATCCTGCGCAGACGAGCCTGCGACGGGCGGGACCGGCGAGGCCGGTCCCGTTCCGGCACGATCCGGGATCATTGCGGAGCGGTGTGCGCCATGCGGAACGAGACCCTCGCCGTCCATGCGGGTTTCACGGAGGACCCGACCACCCACGCGGTCGCGGTGCCGATCTACCAGACGGTGGCCTACGCCTTCGACAGCGCCGACCACGGCGCCGCGCTCTTCAACCTCGAGGAGGAGGGCTACCGCTACAGCCGCATCTCGAACCCGACCGTCGCCGTGCTGGAGAAGCGCGTGGCGGCCCTCGAGGCGGGCCACGGCGCGCTCGCGGTCGCGACCGGCCAGGCGGCCATGCACTACGCCCTCGTCACGCTGGCCGACCACGGCGGCAACATCGTCTCCGTCCCGCAGCTCTACGGCACCACGCACACGCTGCTCGCGCACGTGCTGCCGAAGCAGGGCATCGCGGCCCGCTTCGCGGCCAGCGACGGCGCCGACGACATCGCCCGGCTGATCGACGAGAACACGCGCGCCGTCTATTGCGAATCCATCGGCAACCCGGCCGGCAACATCTGCGACATCGAGGCGCTCGCCCGGGTCGCGCATGCCCACGGCGTGCCGCTCGTCGTCGACAACACGGTGCCGACCCCCATCCTGCTGCGCCCGCTCGACTACGGGGCGGACATCGTGGTCGCCTCGCTCACGAAGTTCATGGGCGGGCACGGCACGACGCTCGGCGGCGTCATCGTGGATGCCGGCCGCTTCTCCTGGATGGAGAACGCGGCGCGCTTTCCGCAATTCTGCACGCCGGACGCGTCCTACCACGGCATGGTCTACGCCGAGCGCTACGGGCCCGGCGCGTTCCTGGCGCGCGCCCGCAGCGTGTACCAGCGCACCACCGGCGCCGTGCTGCCGGCCATGAGCGCGTTCCTGCTGCTCCAGGGCATCGAGACCGTGGCGCTCCGCGTCGAGCGCCACGTCGAGAACGGCCGCAAGGTCGCCGAGTACCTGCGCGCCCACCCGGCCGTCGCCTGGGTCAACTACGCGGGCTTCCCGGACAGCCCGCATCACGCGATGGCGCGCAAATATCTCGCCGGGCAGGGCTCCTCGCTCCTCACCTTCGGCGTGCGGGGCGGGTTCGAGGGCGGCAAGGCCTTCTACGACGCGCTGAAGCTCGTGAAGCGCCTCGTCAACATCGGCGACGCGAAGTCGCTCGCCTGCCATCCGGCCTCCACCACGCACCGGCAGATGAAGCCGGACGAGCAGAGGAAGGCCGGCGTCCTGCCGGAGACGATCCGCCTCTCGATCGGCATCGAGCACAGCGACGACATCGTGGCCGATCTCGACCAGGCGCTCGCGGCGGCGGCCGGCGCGATGCCCGCGACGGTCTCCCGCGAAGCGGCCTGACGCGATGGCGCTCCGTCCCCTGGCGAGCCGGCCCGCGGGCCGGTTCCGGATGCCGCCCCTGCCCGGATGGGCGGGCGGCGGCGTCGAGCCGCTGCGGATCGGGCTGCTCAACAACATGCCTGACGCCGCCTTCGCGGCGACGGAGCGGCAGTTCCGCCGCATCCTGTCCGCGCCCGGCGCGCCGCTCGCCGACCTCCAGTTCTTCACCCTGTCCGGCATGAAGCGCGCCTGCGGCTTCCGGGCCGAGGTCGCCGCCGCCTACGCGTCGCACGAGCGGCTGCCGGAGGCCGGGCTCGACGCCCTGATCGTGACGGGCTGCGAGCCGCGCGAGGGCCCGCTCGGGCGCGAGCCCTGGTTCCGCGCCTTCGGCGAGGTGGTCGACTGGGCCCGGACGAACACGTCCTCCACGCTCTTCTCCTGCCTGGCGGCCCACGCGGCCGTGCTGCATCTCGACGGCATCGAGCGCCGCCCGCTGCCCGCCAAGGCCTGGGGCGTGTTCGATTGCGAGGTCGCCGGGTCGCACGCGCTCCTGGCCGGCTCCCCGGCGAGCGTGCCCGTGCCGCATTCGCGCTGGAACGACCTCGCCGATGACGACCTCGCGGCCGCCGGCCGCTACCGCATCCTGCGCCGCTCGGGCGCCGTCGGGGTCGACCTCTTCGTGAGCGAGGAGCGGAGCCTCTTCGCCTTCCTCCAGGGGCACCCGGAATACGACCGCGACACGCTCGCCCGCGAGCATCGCCGCGACATGACGCGCTTCCTCGACGGCACGCGCGAGGCCGGCCCGCCGCTGCCGGCCGGCTACCTGTCGGGCGAGGCGGCGCGCGGGCTCGGCGCCTTCGCGGCCGAGGCCGCGGCGGCCCGCGACCCGGCCCTCATGGAGCGCTATCCCTTCGCGACCGCGACGCCCGCCCGCTACGCGGCCTGGCACGGCGCGGCGACGCGGCTCGCCACCAACTGGCTGCGGGTGGTCGCGGCGCGCCGCTCCGCCTCGCGCGCCGCGCCGCGCGACGCGGCGTCGGTGTCCCGCCTGACCCGCGCCGTCTGACGCTCCCCCGAAACGCGAAGGGCCCGCCCGCCGCGTGCGAGCGGCGGACGGGCCCGGGCCGGGGCCGGATGGCGAGGGCGGCCGGAGCGGCCCCCGGATCTACTGGAGCGTGCCGGACCGGACCTGCTCGATCATCTTGGCGATACTTTCGACCGAGCGGAAGTTCTGGGGGTTCATGCAGGAGCCGGGAATGGTGAGGTCGAATTCGGCCTCGACCGCCAGCATCAGGTTGACGAGGTCCATGGAGTCGAGACCGGCCTGGACCAGCGCGTCGCAGGGCCCGATCTCGCCCGTCAGCGCATGCCGTGCCGCGATGCCGCGCGCGAGGTTCAGCGTGCGCCCCGCGACCGTGTCCGTGCCCGTCTCCATCATGGTCAGCATCCCCGAAGCCAAGGCCCGACCTGCGGGCTCGTCGCGTTGAATGAGGCGAACATCCGCGATGAATCAAGATCAAATCCGAGCGAAATTCGTTCACCGTAAACGCTTCGACAAAGCTCGCGTCGAAACAAGCCTGCGAAATTCAACGATATTGTAACGGCGTGGCGCTAGACCGGGACTGCACCGGGCCGGGACCTTCGAGAGCCCGCGCCGGTCTCCGGGACGTCGTCATATGACCATCCAGCAGGGGCCGGGCGATCCGGCGCGCTACGCCGCCGGCGAGGACCTCGCCCTGCGCGCTGCCAAGGTCGCCGCCACGGCGGCCGCCCACGCCGTCGCCGTCGACCGGGAGGCCCGCTTCCCGGCCGAGACGGTCGAGGCGCTGAAGTCGGAACGCCTGCTCGGCGCCGGCATCCCGCTCGCGCTCGGCGGGGAGGGCGCCCCGCTCGGCGCCCAGGCCGACATCGCCTACGCGCTCGGCCGGTCCTGCGCCTCCTCGGCCATGATCTACGCCATGCACGGCACGAAGATCGCGTGCCTCGTCCGCCACGGCGCCGGCCAGCCCCGCATCGCCGGCGTGCTCCGGCGCGTCGCGGGCGAACAGCTCCTCCTCGCCTCCTCGACCACCGAGGGCCAGGGCGGCGGCAACGTCCGCTCCTCGGCGGCCGCGATCGAGCCGGACGGCGACGCCGTCACGCTGGTCCGCGAGGCCACGGTGATCTCCTACGGGGCGCAGGCGGACGGGATCGTCACGGTGGCGCGCCGCGCCCAGGATGCCGGCTCCGGCGACCAGGTCCTGTGCGTCTTCCTCAAGGACGACTACACGCTCGAGCGCCTGTCCGGCTGGGATACGTTCGGCATGCGCGGCACCTGCTCGTCGGGCTTCCGCCTCTCCGTCCGGGCCGCGCCGGACCAGATCCTCGCCGCGCCCTACGGCCAGATCCACGGCCGCACCATGACGCCCGTCTCGCACATCCTGTGGGCCAGCGCCTGGGCCGGCATCGCGGCCGCCGCCGTCGAGAAGGCGCAGAGCTTCGTCCGCACGGCCGCCCGCGGCGCCGGCGGCCAGATGCCGCCCGGCGCGCCCCACCAGGCGCGCGCCGTGGCGAGCCTCGGCCAGATCCGCGCCCTGATCGCGGCCGCGCTCGACCGGTTCGAGGCCGGCGAGGCCGATCCGACGGCGCTGGAGGCGTTCGGCACGTCCACGGCCTTCGCCATGCTCAAGGTCGAGGTCTCCGAGCTCGCCGTCGCGACCGTGAACGCGGCGCTCCGGGCGACGGGCCTCGCGGGCTACCGCGACGACGGTCCCTTCACGATGGGCCGCCACCTGCGGGACATCCTGTCCTCGCCCATCATGATCCACAACGACCGCATCGTCGCGAACGTCGCGACGGGAGCCCTGATGGCGCCCGTCCCGGCGACGCTGCGCGGCTGAACGTCCCGCGCGTCGCGCGGCCTTGATCCCCGCGCGTCGCGCGGACCTCCTCCACCGGATCCCGGAGTCCCGACCCATGAACATGCGCGTGATGGACGCCCCCGCGGCGCCCGCCAACGTCGACCCGCTGAACCGGCTGTTCGACGACCTCTTCCGTCCCATGAACACGGACGGCGTCTATGCCCGCACGGGCGCCTACGAGTCGGTCGTGGAGGCGCTCGCCGCCCTGATCTCGTCCAAGCGCGAGGAGGGCACGGAGGTGTTCCGCTTCCCGCCCGTGATGAGCCGCGCCCATCTCGAGCGCCACGGCTACCTGAAGAGCTTCCCGAACCTCCTCGGCTGCGTCTCCTGCCTCGAGGGCTCGGAGGCCGAGATCCGCGCCTCCGCCGACAAGCACGCCCGCGGCGGCGACTGGACGGAGGGGCTCGAGACGGCCGACCTCGTCCTCACGCCGGCCGCCTGCTACCCGGTCTATCCGATCGCGGCGGCCCGCGGCCCCGTCCCGGCCGGCGGCTACCGCTTCGACGTCGCCTGCGACTGCTTCCGCCGCGAGCCCTCCAAGAACCTCGACCGGCTGCAATCCTTCCGCATGCGCGAATACGTCTGCATCGGCACGCCCGAGGAGGTGGTCGCCTTCCGGGAGCGCTGGATGCCGCGCGCGACCGCGCTCGCCGACGAGCTGGGCCTGCCCTACACGGTCGAGACCGCGAGCGATCCCTTCTTCGGCCGGGTCGGCCAGGTCATGGCCATCGCCCAGCTGGAACAGGCGCTGAAGTTCGAGCTGCTGGTGCCGCTGCGCGGCAAGGAGGCCGGCACGGCCTGCATGAGCTTCAACTACCATCGCGAGCATTTCGGCACGACCTGGGACCTCCGCCACGACGACGGCGAGCCGGCCCATACGGGCTGCGTCGCCTTCGGCATGGACCGTCTCGCGGTCGCGCTCTTCGCCACCCACGGCGCCCGCATGGCGGACTGGCCCGCGGGCGTGCGGGCGGCGCTGCGCGTCTGACGCGGCCCGGATTCCCTCGCACCCTCGCCATGACGCTCCACCCGCAGGCCCGCCGCCTCCTCGACATGATCGCGGTGGGCGGGCGGGGCGCATGGAGCGTCGCCGGCCGCCGCGCCGGCCTCGCGGGCCTCGCCCGCATCGCGGGCGGCCGGCCGGACCTGTCCGTGGCGGTCATCGACACGACCGTACCGGGCGCCATCGGTCCCCTGCCGGCCCGGCTGTACCGAGCGTCCCCGCCATCCACCCAGCATGACCACGTGGGTGGAGCGTCGCCCCCCACGTCTTTGGATGGAGCCACCTCCTCCCCTCGTCATGCTGAGGAGCGCCCGCAGGGCGCGTCTCGAAGCACGCACGACCGTGGCGCGGGCTTCGAGACGCAGGCTGCGCCTGCTCCTCGGCATGACGAGGGGGAAGGGCACCAATCAGCACCCGGCATGCTGTATTTCCACGGCGGCGGCTACGTCGCGGGGAGCGTCGAGGATCACGACACGCTCTGCCGCGACCTCGCGGCGCTGTCGGGCTGCACCGTGCTCTCCGTCGGCTACCGGCTCGCGCCCGAGCATCCCTTTCCGGCCGCCATCGATGACGGCGTCGCGGCCGCCCGTGCCGTCCTGCGCGATCCGGGCCTCTACGGGATCGACGGCGGCCGGCTCGCGATCGGCGGCAACTCGGCCGGCGGCGGCATCGCGGCCCGGGTCTGCCAGGAGCTGGCGGCGGAGGGCTGCATGCCGTTCCGGGCCCAGCTCCTTCTCTGCCCCGTGCTCGACGCCGAGGGCGTCGGAGCCTCCTGGTCCGAGTTCGCCGAAGGCTACCTGCTCGACGCCGCGACCGTCCGGGCGGACGCCGCCGCGTCCGGGCTCGCCGCCCTGCCGCCCGACGATCCGCGCGCCTCGCCGGGCCGGGCGCGCGACCTCGCCGGCCTGCCGCCGGCCCTGATCCACACGGCGGAATGCGACATCGTCCGCGACGGCGGCACGGCCTATGCCGACCGCCTGCGGGGGGCCGGGATCGCCGTGCGGCACGTCTGCCATCCCGGCACCCTCCACGACTTCCCCATGCTGACCGGCCTCGTCCCGTCGGCGCGTCCCGCCCTCGCGGCGATCGCGGCCGAGCTGCGGGACGCGCTCGCCGCCGTCCCGGACCTCGTCCCATGCTGACAGACCCTCGATCCGCCGGCCCCGCGGCGCCGGCCGGCCGCAAGCCGCTCTCGGCCAACGGGCGCTGGGCGGCCGCGCTCTCCCGCACGGCCCGGCTCGAGGCGGAGCCGCACCGCACGCTCCCGCACGTCGTCGACGAGCTCGCGCTCCGTCACGGCGACGCGCCGGCCCTGATCGACGAGCGCGAGACCGTCTCGTACCGCGAGCTCGCCGCGCGCCAGAACCGCTACGCCCGCTGGGCGCTCGCGCGCGGCTACGGTCCCGGCACGACGATCGGCCTCTTCATGCCGAACCGGGCCGATTACCTCGCGATCTGGCTCGGCCTCTCGCGCACGGGCGCGACGGTCGCGCTCCTCAACACGAACCTCGCCGGCGCGTCGCTGGCGCATTGCGTCGGCGTGGCGGACCCGGTCCTCGCGATCGTGTCGGCCGATCTCGTGGCCGCCTTCCGCGACGCGGTCCCGGTGCCGATCCAGGTCCACGGCGCGGAAGCCGACGGCCTGCCGCGGATCGACCGCGAGGCGGAGGGCTTCTCGGGCGCGCCGCTGGCGGAGGGCGAGGCGCCGGAGGTCGCGCTCTCGGACCGGGCGCTCCTGATCTACACGTCCGGCACGACGAGCCTGCCCAAGGCCGCGAACGTGAGCCACCACCGCATCATGTCGTGGAGCCACTGGTTCGCCGGGCTGCTCGACGTGACGCCCGAGGACCGCATGTACGATTGCCTGCCGCTCTACCACAGCGTCGGCGGCATCGTGGCGACGGGCGCGACGCTGGTCGGCGGCGGCGCCGTGATCCTGCGCGAGCGCTTCTCGGCGAGCCGCTTCTGGGACGACGTCGTCCGGCACGAGTGCACGCTGTTCCAGTATATCGGCGAGCTCTGCCGCTTCCTCGTCAACGCGCCGCCGCACCCGGCCGAGCGGTCGCACCGGCTGCGGCTCTGCGTCGGCAACGGGCTGCGGCCGGACATCTGGGAGCGCTTCCGCGACCGCTTCGCGATCCCGGGCATCGTCGAGTTCTACGCCTCCACCGAAGGCACGGTGTCGCTCTACAACGTGGACGGCAAGGTCGGCGCGGTCGGCCGCGTGCCGGCCCTGCTCGCGCATCGCTCGCCGGCCGCCCTCGTCGAGATCGAGGCCGACGGCGCGATCCGGCGCGGGCCGGACGGGTTCGCCGTGAGGCCCGCTCCCGGGCGCCCGGGCGAGCTCCTCGGCCGGGCCGAGACGCGCCCCGCCGCCTCCGCCTCCGCGCAGCGCTTCGAGGGCTACACGCAGGCGGGCGAGAGCGAACGGAAGCTCGTCCGCGACGTGTTCGGGCCGGGCGACAGCTGGATGCGGACCGGCGACCTCATGACGAGCGATGCCGGCGGGTTCTTCTACTTCCTCGACCGGCTCGGCGACACGTTCCGCTGGAAGGGCGAGAACGTCGCGACGACGGAGGTGGCCGAGGCGCTCGGCCGCGTGCCGGGCATCCGGGAGGCGGCGGTCTACGGCGTCGCCGTGCCGGGCTTCGACGGCCGGGCCGGCATGGCGGCGCTGGTGACGGAGCCGGATTTCGACGCGGCCGGCCTCGCCGCGATCCTGGCGCCGGACCTGCCGGCCTACGCGATCCCGGTCTTCCTGCGGCTGCGGCCGGCGCTCGCCCGGACGGTGACGTTCAAGACGCTGACGCAGGACCTCGCGGCCGAGGGCTTCGACCCGGCCCTGACGGGCGACCCGCTCCTCGTGCTCGACGCGCGCGCCGGGCGCTACCGCCCGCTCGACGCGGAGGGCCGCGCCGCCATCCTGCGGGGCGAGCGCCGGCTCTGAGCCGTCACGCGGCCGAGGCGGTGCGGCCGCCGAGATAGGCGGCGCGGATCTCCTCGTTGCCCCAGAGCTCGTCGGGCGTGCCCGACAGGGCGAGGCGGCCGGTCTCGAGGACGTAGCCGCGATCGGCGACGGAGAGGCCCATGCGGGCGTTCTGCTCGACGAGGAGCACGGTCGTGTCCCGCCGCCGGATCTCGGCGATGATGGCGAAGACGGCCTGCACGATCACGGGCGCGAGGCCCAGCGAGGGTTCGTCGAGGAGGAGGAGCCGCGGCTTCGCCATGAGGCCGCGCGCGACCGCCACCATCTGCTGCTGCCCGCCGGACAGCGTCCAGCCGAGCGCGCCCGAGAAGCGCCGGATGTCGGGGAAGAGGTCGAACATCGCCTCCGCCTCCGTCGCGATCTGGCGCCGCGACAGCCCGGAGCGGTTCGACGCGCCGAGCATGATGTTCTCCTTGACGGAGAGGCCCGGGAAGACGCGCCGCCCCTCCGGCACGTGCGCGATGCCGCGCCGGACGATCTCCTCGGGCTTCAGGCCCGCGATCGACTGCCCGTCGAACAGGATGTCGCCCGCGGCCGGCGTGACGAGGCCCGAGATGGCCCGCAGGGTCGTCGACTTGCCGGCCCCGTTCGAGCCGAGGAGGGTCACCACCTCGCCCGGCTCGACCGCGATCGAGATGCCGTGGACGGCCTCGATCTCGCCGTAGCGGACGACGAGGTTCTTCAGTTCAAGCAGCGGCATCGGGCGCCGTTCCGAGATAGGCCGCGATCACGTCGGGATGCGCCAGCACGTCGGCCGGCGTCCCGTCCGCGATGCGCCGGCCGAAGTTGAGGACGGTGATGTGGTGCGCGACCTCGGTCACGAGCGTCATGTCGTGATCGATGATCATGATCGTGAGGCCCCGGGCCGAGATGCGCTTCAGGAGGTCGCGCAGCTCGACCTTCTCCGACGAGTTCAGGCCCGCGCCCGGCTCGTCGAGGAGGAGCAGCACGGGGTCGGAGGCGAGCGCGCGCGCGATCTCGATCGCCCGCTGGTGGCCGTAGGAGAAGCCCGCCACCACCTCGTCGGCCCGGTGCTCGAGGCCGACGAAGGCGAGCGCGGCCCGCGCCCGCTCGACGACGGCCGCGGCGTCGCCCGAGACCGGCCCGCCCGGCCGCTCGGCGCCGACCGTCACGTTCTCGAGCGCCGTCATGGAGCGGAACAGGCGGATGTTCTGGAAGGTGCGGCCCATGCCGGCCGCCGTGCGGGCATGCGGCGGCAGGGTCGTGATGTCCCGGCCGTTCAGGATGATGCCGCCGCTCGTCGCCTTGTAGAGGCCCGACAGCACGTTCAGCGTCGTCGTCTTGCCGGAGCCGTTCGGCCCGATCAGCGCGTGGACGCCCCCGCGCCGGACGGCGATGTCGACCTCGTCGACCGCCTTCAGGCCGCCGAAATGCTTGGACAGGTCGCGCGCCTCCAGCACCGTCTCGGCGCCGGTGCCGCCGCCCGCGAGCTGCAGCGGCGGCACGGCGACGACGGCGCTCGGGCGCTTGAAGCGATCGAGCCGCGAGCGGACGAAGCCCCAGATGCCGTCCGGCATGAACAGCACGATCAGGATCACGGCCGCGCCGTAGATGGCGAGGTAGAGGCCCGGGATCGCCTTCAGGAAGCGCAGCCATTCGGGCAGGACGATGAGGAGCCCGGTGCCGATCGCGGCGCCGATCGGCGAGGCGACGCCGCCGAGCAGCACCATCGTCAGGAAGACGACCGATTCCGCGAAGGAGAACTGGTCGGGGCTGACATAGGCGAAGCCGCCCGCGAACAGGCCGCCGCCGATGCCGCCCAGCATGGCGGAGAGCGCGAAGGCCGTGACCTTGGTGCGGTACACGTCGATCCCCGCGACGCCCGCCGCGAGCTCGTTGTCGCGCACCGCCCGCATGGCCCGGCCGAGCCGCGTGTCCCGCAGCCGCCAGACGAGGTAGCCGAGGAGGCCGAGGACCCCGATGCAGAGCGCCAGGTAGGCCGAGCCGTCCGTGAACAGGACCGGCCGCGGGATGGCCCGCACGCCGTCCGGGCCCTTGGTCACGGGGATCCAGTTGATGAGGACCAGCGTGACGATCTGCTGGAAGGAGATCGTCACCATGGCGAGGTAGTGCCCGCCGAGCCGCAGCGTGGACGCGCCCAGGATCGCCCCGAACATCGCGGCGATCCCCGTGCCGACCAGCAGGCAGACCCAGAAGTTGACGCCGTAATCCGTCTGGCCGAGCCCGACCGCGTAGGCGCCGAGGCCGAAGAAGGCGGCCTGGGCGAGGTTGATCTGCCCGCAGAGCCCGAGCACCACCGTCAGGCCGAGCACGGCGATGGCGTAGGTCGTCGCCTGCAGCGAGATGTTGAGGATGTAGCCCGTCTTCGGCGCGATCACGGCGAACGCGATCGCGGCGGCGACGAGGACGATGTAGGCCGGCAGGCCCCAGCGGATGCGGGGGCGGACGGCGCCGGCGTCGGCGGTGGCGGTCGTGCTCATGCCTTCTCGGCCACCCGTTCGCCGAAGATGCCCTGCGGCCTGAAGACCAGGAACGCGACGAGGACCAGGAAGGCGAAGCCGTCCTTGTAGGGGACGGACACGTAGGCCGCCCCGAAGGTCTCGATGATGCCGAGCGCGAGGCCGCCGATGATGGCGCCCGTCACGTCGCCGAACCCGCCGATGATGGTGGCCGCGAAGGCCTTCAGGGCGATCGTCGCGCCCATGTGGATCGACACGAACAGGACGGGGGCGACCAGGATGCCGGCGAGCCCGCCGATCACGGCCGAATAGACGAACGTCACCATGATCATGAGGGCGACCGGGATGCCGAGCAGCGCCGCCATCTCCTTGTCCTGCGAGGTCGCCTGCAGCTTCTTGCCGAGCAAGGTGTGCTCGAAGAACCAGTATTGCAGGACGACGAGCAGCGCCGTGACGGCGATGATGAGGAGGTACTGGCTGTCGAGATAGACGGGGCCGACGAGGAAGCCGGGCGTGTCGAACCAGCCGGACAGGACCTCGGGCTCGGGGCCGTGGATGGCGAGCGTCGCGTTGGCCAGCAGGATGGAGGCGCCGATCGTCGAGATGATGACGGGCAGGTAGGTCCGGTGCCGGAGCGGGTAGTAGACGGCGAGGTTGAACACCGCGCCGAGCACGCCCATGCCGATCAGCGAGACGATGAAGGCGAGCCAGTAGGGCAGGCCGAGCTTCACGGAGAACATCACCATGAAGAAGGCCGCCACCATCGAGAACTCGCCCTGCGCGAAGTTCACGACGTTGGTCGCCCGGAAGATCAGCACGAAGCCGAGCGCGACCAGCGCGTAGACGGATCCGATGCCGATGCCGGTGAAGAGGAGCTGGAGGACGAGATCCATCTAGGCGGGGTCCGTGTCGGCGTTCATGCGTGGTGCATCCCTGGACCGCTCATGCCGGCGAAGGCCGGCACCCAGCTTTCGGCGGGGCGCCGGCCTGCGCCGGGGCGAGCGGGCGCCAACCGCCTCAGCCGAGGTTCGGCGTGAAGTCGATCCGCTTGTCGAACTTGATGTCGCCCTTCTCGTTCTTGACGATGTTGTAGCCGTGCAGGCCGTCGCCGTTCTTGTCGAAGTTGTATTCGCCCTCGGCGCCCTTGTGGCCCCGGATGGCGAGCAGCGCCTCGCGCACCTTGCCGGGCTCCGTCGTGCCGGCCTTGTTCATGGCCATGGCGAGCACGACGACGGCGTCGTAGGTCCAGGAGGACTGGTTGTCGGGCGCGACCTTGCGGACCTCCCGGTAGGCCTTGCCGAAGGCCTTGGCGGCCTCGCTCGAATCCTCGGCGTAATCGGCGACCCCGTAGGTGTTGTAGAGGGCGGGGCCGGCGAGCTTCAGGGCGGAGACGTTCACGATCGAGGGCGAGCCCACCCACGGGATCGTCACGCCGAGCTGGCGCAGCTGCCGGGCGAAGATGCCGAGATCGGTCTCGAAGGTGAAGTAGGTGCCGAGGATGTCGGCGCCCGATTGCCGGACGGCGAGCACCACGGGCGTGAAGTCCTGGCTCTGGTTCGCGTAGCCCTGGTCGAGCGCCAGCGTCGCGCCGTTCTCGGGCAGGGATTCGGCGAGCGCCTTGGCGCCCGCCGTCCCGAAGGCGTCGGTCGAGTGGACGATCGCCCACTTCTTCTTGCCGAGCTCCTTGCCGCCGTACTGGGCGATGACCTTGCCCGAATAGGCGTCGTTCGGCCGGAAGCGGAAGAGCCAGGGATTGCCGAGCTTGGTGAGGTTCGGGTCCGTCCCGCCGAAGCCGACCGGCTTGCCGATCTTCAGCATGTCGGGCGCCATCGCGTGGTTCTGCGTGGACCGGATGGAGCCCAGGAAGGCGACGATGTCGGGCTGGCTGGCGAGCTTCGAGAAGGCGAGGACCGCGCCCGGATTGGTGGTCTGGTCGTCCTCCATGACGAGCTCGAGCGGCTTGCCCAGCACGCCGCCGGCCTTGTTGACCTGCTCGAGCGCGATCTTGGCGCCCGTCTGGGCGAAGGAGCCGGATTCGGCCGCGGCGCCCGTCATGGGCGTCACCATGCCGATCTTCACGGTCGCGCCCTGGGCGCCCGCGGAGCGGATGAGGGCCGGCGACGCGATGCCGGCCGCGAGGCCGGCCGTGACGAGACGACGAGTGACGAGCATGTCTGACCTCCCGGAATCGCCTGGCCGTGCCCCGAGGGCCGGCCGTTTGTCGGCGTTGTTCTTCCCGGAAGGCTGACAGGTTGCCCGAAGGGCCGCAATCATCCTTTGGAAGCGGATGGCGGTGCGGGTTCGAGCCGCGGGTCCGCCGGGCCGCGCCCCTCCTTCAGGGCGAGCGCCGGCCGCTCGACGAGGAGCCAGCTCGCCAGCCCGGCCGCGAGCGAGAGCCCGAGCGTCAGGGCCGTGAGCGTCCAGGGGTCGAGGTCGCGCCGGTGCCAGAGCAGGAGCGAGGCGATGGGCCAGGCGTAGAGGTAGGTCCCGTAGGAGACGTCCGTCTCGTTGGCCCAGCGGCCCGCGCGGGAGCGCGTCCGCGCCGCGAGCCAGAGCAGCGCGTAGCCGCCGCAGATCGCGAGGCCCGGCCGCGCCAGCGCCGGCACGGCGAGGCAGGCGATCCCGATCGCGGCGCCCGCCGCGGCCCAGCCGCCGGCCCGCGGCAGGCGGTCGCCGCAGAGGTGGAGCAGCGCGCCCGTGCCGAAGAAGGCGAAGAAGCGGGCGAAGGTCGCGACGTCGCCGACGAGGAGCCCCGCGATCCCGCGCGACCGGCCGGGCGCGACCAGGGCCGCGACGGCGAACGCCGCCGCCACGAGCCCCGCATAGACGAGGCGGCCCCGGCCGCGGTGCAGGCCGAGCGCCGCCAGCAGGAGGACGGCCAGGTAGCAGCGGACCTCGTAGGCGATCGTCGCCATGGCGCCGTTCAGCGACGGGTAGGGCAGCCCGGCGAGCGCGCCCTGCACCGAGGGAACGGCGAATTTCAGCATGTCGACGGGGAAGGCGAGGAGGTCGAGCCAGCCGCGCGCGAGGAGATCGCCGCCGACGAGCGGCCCGACCGCGAAGGTGCAGGCCAGGAAGGCGACCGCGTAGCCCGGATAGATCCGCAGGGCGCGGTTGCGCAGGTAGTCCCGGACGGAGCGCTGCCGCTCGAGGCTCCGGGTGACCAGGGCGCCGCTGATCAGGAAGAAGAACGACACCGCGAACTCGCCGAAGGAGAGCGTGCCGAAGAGCCGCGTCAGGATCTCGCGCGACCGGTTCCCGTCGATCATCTCGGGCGAATGCGCCAGGACCACGAGCGACGCGAGCGCGAGCCGGATCAGGCCGAAGCTGTTCTGCCGGTCCGCCGGCCTGGACGATGCGTGCAAGGCCGGGTTCCGGCGTGAGGGCGCGCCCCCGTGGCGCCCGGCCGCCGCTCTAGCGACCGGGCGGCCGGCGTCAACCGGTCTCGCCGGGAACGGTCTGGGCGGGCGGCGAGGGGCGGTCCGCCTCCGGATCGGGCGCCGTGGTCAGCGTGTCCCGTCCCTCGAAGGCCTCCATCCAGGCCCGGCCCTCCTCCGTGTCCTCGCCGTAGGGGCAGGTGTCGCGGCCCTTGCCGTAGACGCGCGCGTTGCGTCCCTGGATGAGCGGGCTGTCGCTCGCGGATGCGAGGTCGTTCATGCTGGTCTCCTCCGTCGGCGGCGCACGGGCCGGTGAGGCGGCCCGCCGCGGTGCCGTCGCGCGTCAACGCGCGTAAGGGGAGCGATGTTCGGTTCCCCTCCAGACCCGGCGCCGCGCGTGCGCATCGTGCGCCCCCGCCGACCGCCCGCGCTGTTCGCCTGCGGCAAGTGCCTCAGGAAGGCGGAGGAGGGCCGGGCCATCCGGCGCGCCCTGAAGGAGGTGCTGTCCGACCGAACGGCCGAGGGAGGCCGCAAGCCGCCCCGCCTCGCCCGGACCGCCTGCCTCGGCCTCTGCCCGAAGGGGGCCGTCGTGCTCGCCTCCGCGGCGACGCTCGCGCGCGGCGAGGTCGTGCTCGTCCGGGACGCCGCGGAGGTGGCGGGCGCGGCCGCGACGCTGCTGCCGGGCTTGCGGACCGGCCCGCCGGGCGGGCAGGCTGCCCCCGCGACCGGGCGGATCGACAACGGGGAGGGATCGTCATGAGCGTCGCGTTCACGCGGGAGGAGGACGCAGAGGCCTCCGCCGCCTTCCTGCCCGAACGGCCGGTCTCGCCGCATCCGAACCTCGTCACGGAGACCGGGCTCGCGGCCATCGAGGCGGCGCTCGCCGCCGCCCGCCGGGACCACGCCGCCGCCCAGGCGACCGGGGACGCGGGCGCCGACCGCACGGCCATCGCGCGCGCCGCCCGCGACCTCCGCTACTACGCGGCCCGCCGCTCGACGGCGCAGCTGATGCGGCCCGATCCCGCCTCGGGGCGCGTCCAGTTCGGCGGGACGGTCACGGTGGACCGCGCCGACGGCCGCCGGCAGACGTTCCGCATCGTGGGCGAGGACGAGGCCGACGCGGCCGCGGGCTCGGTCTCCCACGTCTCGCCGCTCGCCCGCGCCCTCCTCGGCAAGGAGGCCGGCGACGAGGCGACGCTGTCCGGCCGGCCGATCGAGATCGTGGCGGTCGACAACGGGGCGTGACCGCGGACGCGAGCCCGCACGCTGCACCTGCCTCGCCGTCCCGAAGGCTCGACGCCCCCGGGAACGCCGGGCGTGCGTCGAGGCTCCTGAGCTGCGCGGCGAAGCGGAGCCTCGCTCCTCCAAGGATCGGGCCGACGAGGATCAAGGCCCCGCCGGGAGCTCGCGAAGGGTCGCGGCCACCTTCTCGGCGATCATCACGGTCGTGAGATGGGTGTTGGCGCGGACGATCTCGGGCATGATCGAGGCGTCCACGACATGGAGCCCCGTGCAGCCGATCACGCGGCAGGCGGGATCGACCACGGATCTCGGATCGTCGGCCGCGCCCATGCGGCAGGTGCCGCTCGCGTGCTGGGCGTCGCCGCATTCGGCCATCATCCAGGCGTCGAGCGCGTCCCCGTCGAGCGCGTCGGCGATCGAGCGGCCGGAGAGCCCGTACTCCACCCGGTCCGCGATGGCCGCGACGGGCGCCGTGAGGGCGAGCGCCCGGACGCGCCGGATCCCGTCCCGCATGCGGACGAGGTCGCGGGGATCGGACAGCATGCGCTCCTCGACCGCCGGGAGGTCGTCCGGGTCGGGCGAGACGATGCGGACCTCGCCCCGGCTCCAGGCCTGGTACACGGACACGGCGAGCCGCCCCCGGGTGAGGTCGCCCCCGCCGAAGGAGGACAGGTTGCCCGCGATGACGATCATGTCGTTCTCGCCCGCCCCCGCGAGGCCGGACCCGTAGCGCAGGCAGCAATTCGTGTGGCGGTGCATGGGCGTGTCGACCCGCGCCGCCTCCCGCAGCCGGAGGAAGAGCGGCAGGATCGGGTGGTCGAGGAGGTTCTCGCCGACCGGCCGGTCGGCCACGACCGGGATCACGAGGCCCGCGAGGAGCCGGCCCGGGCCGATCCCGGACCGCTGCAGGATGGCGGGCGAGCCGATGGCGCCGGCCGCCAGGACGACGGCACGCGCCCGCGCGCCATGGGGTGCGCCACCCACACGCGCCACCACGCCGTTGGCGTGCGGCCGGTTGCCTTCGAAGGTCACGCGATCGACCGTCGCGTCGCCCAGGATCGTGAGGTTCGGCCGGCCCCGGACGGGTTCGAGATAGGCGTCGTTGGTGGAGACGCGGATTCCGTCCAGGCTGTTGATCGCATAGGGAGAAACGCCCGTGCCGACCGGCCCGTTGTGGTCGTCGCACCAGGGGTAGCCGAGCGCCTCGCCCGCCTCCTTCAGGGCGCGGTCGACCTCGCCCCAGAGCGCCACCGGCGCCCGGTAGACCGGGATCGGCCCGGCGCTCCCGTGATACGGCGCCTCGCCGAAGTCGAGATCCCGCTCCAACCTGTTGAAGAAGGGCAGGACGTCGGACCACCCCCACCCGCGGCACCCGGCCTCCGCCCAGCGGTCGAAGTCGTCCGGCACGCCCCGGATCGCGATCTGGCCGTTGATGAGCGACGAGCCGCCGACGCCGCGGCCGCGCCAGAGGAGCGTCGGCTCCTGCGCCGCGGTCCGCCGCGCCAGGAGGGTCGGCCAGCGGAACGCGTCGTCCGCGATCGCCCGCATGGGATTGGGATGGCGCAGGTGGTCCGGGATCTCGGCCGCCCGCACGTCGCGGCCCGCCTCCAGCAGGAGCACCCGGACCGACGGATCCTCGCTCAGCCGCGCGGCCAGGACGGCGCCGGCCGATCCCGCGCCGACGACGACGTAGTCGTACTCGACCTCCGTCATCGGCCGGCCGCCGCCAGCACCTTCTCGGCCGCCCGCAGGTGCGGCTTGTCGATCATCTTGCCGTCGATCCGCAGGACGCCGAGGGCGCCGTCGGCCGCGAAGGCGGCCACGATCCGCTCGGCCCAGGCGATCTCGGCCGCGCCGGGCGTGAAGGCCGCGTTCACGGCCTCGACGTGCTTGGGGTGGATGACGGCCTTGGCGGAGAACCCGTCGCGCCGCGCGGCGCGCGCTTCCGCGGCCAGGCCGTCGACGTCCTCGATGCGCGTCCAGACCGTGTCGATGGCCGCGACGCCGGCCGCGGCCGCGGCCATCAGGCAGAGGTCGCGGGCGAGCCGGTAGGGCGAGTGGAAGCCCGCCGCGTCGCCGTTCTCCGTCGCGCCGAGCGAGGCGGACAGGTCCTCGGCGCCCCACATCAGCCCCTCGAGGCGGGGCGACGCGCCGCCGTAGCGGCCGAGCCCGAAGACGGAGGCGGCGGTCTCCGTCGCGATGGCGACGATGCGGGTCGAGCCCACCGAGAGGCCGAGCGCGGCCTCGATCCCGTCGAGCCAGGCCGCCACCGCGGCGACCGCCTCGGGCCCGTCCGCCTTCGGCAGCACGATGCCGTCCGGCCGGGCCGGCATCACGGCCGCGAGGTCGGCGAGCGTCCGGTCCGTGTCGAGGGCGTTGGCCCGCACGAAGAGGCGCTGCGACCCGCGCTCGCCGTCCAGCATGGCGCGGACGAGGCCGCGCGCCTCGTCCTTCCGGTCGGGCGCAACCGAATCCTCGAGGTCGAGGATGAGGGCGTCGGCCGGGCCCGTGCGGGCCTTGTCGAACTTCCTCGGGCTGTCGCCCGGCACGAAGAGCATGGAGCGCATCGGATGGGTCCTTCAGGCGGCCGCGCGGGCGGCGCCGCTCGCGAGCAGGGAGGCGACGCGCTCGGCCGGCACGCCCCAGTCGATCAGCGCCTCGCGCGTGCTCGCGCCGGGCTCCTCGGTCGGCGTCGGCGACCCGGACGGCGTCGCCGAGAACCGTGGCGCCGGCGCCGGCTGGACCACGCCGCCCACGGTCGCGAAGGCGGCGCGGGCCCGGGCATGGGGGTGCTCGGCCGCCTCCTCCATCGTCAGCACGGGCGCCACGCACGCATCCGATCCCTCCAGGAGGTCGCACCATTCGGCCCGGGTGCGCTCCGCGAACAGGGCGGCGAGCCGCGCG
>JAEUAC010000297.1 GCA_019695455.1 Methylorubrum extorquens
AAGAACGGCCGGCTGCCCGAACTGCCGAAGACGTCGGCCGACATGGCGCTCGGCCGCCTCGACAAGGCCCGCAACGCGAAGGGTGGCACGCCCACGGCCCAGCTCCGCGACCAGATGCAGCGCACGATGCAGAACAACTGTGCCGTGTTCCGCACGGGCGAGGTGCTGGAGGAGGGCAAGGGCCTGATCAAGGACGTGTGGCGCGGCCAGGACGACATCCGCGTCACCGATCGCTCGCTCGTCTGGAACTCGGACCTGATCGAGACGCTCGAGTTCGAGAACCTGATCCTGCAGGCCGTCGTCACGATGGAGAGCGCGGCCAACCGCACCGAGAGCCGCGGCGCCCATGCCCGCGAGGACTTCCCGGACCGCGACGACCAGCAATGGATGAAGCACACGCTCGCCTGGGTGGACCCGGACAAGCGCGAGGTGAACATCGATTACCGGCCCGTGCACACCTACACGATGTCGAACGACATCGGGTACATCGAGCCGAAGGCCCGGGTGTATTGATGAGGGTCGTCTAAGTAGACGGCCCTCGCCGAGGGGACCGTAGACGCTGACGGATCGCCACGTGGAGGAGCCTTGATGACGCGAAGGTTCGAGGGGTTTCCCCGCATCACGGCCGATCCTCGGGTGATGGCCGGAAAGGCGTGCATCCGCGGGATGCGGTTTCCGGTCAGCAACATCATCGAGGAATTGGCCGGAGGTGCGACCGCCGATGACCTGATCCGTGAATTTCCGTATCTCGAACGGGACGATGTCGCGGAGGCTCTTCGGTTCGCTGCGTGGCGGATGGGGGAGCGCGAGATCGACATCGTCGATGCGGCGTGAAGATCGTCCTGGACGTCAACCTGTCGCCCGACTGGCTCGTCGTGCTGCGGGCTGGCGGCTACGAGGCCGTCCACTGGTCGACGATCGGGCCCCACAACGCCCACGACGTGGAGATCGTCGCCTGGGCCGAGCGTGAGGACGCCGTGATCCTGACACGAGACCTCGATTTCGGCGCCTACATCGTGCTCGAGGGGCGGACGAAGCCCAGCGTCGTCCAGGTCAGGGCCAAGCGGTCGGCGCCGGACCGCTACGTGGCCCTGGTCGTCGCGGCGCTCCGCCAGACCAGGTCGATGCTCGACACGGGCGCGATCGTCACCGTCGATCTCGAACGCGTCCGCGTTCGCTCGCTTTCCTATCCATCATTCGAGTCGTAGGTCCGACATGGCCCAGTTCCAGCTTCCCAAGAACTCCCGCTACACGGACGGCAAGACGTGGCCGAAGCCGCAGGGCGCGACGCGCATCCAGGAATTCCGGATCTACCGGTGGAACCCCGACGACGGGAAGAACCCGTCGATCGACACCTACTACGTCGACCGCGACGATTGCGGTCCGATGGTGCTCGACGCGCTTCTCTGGATCAAGAACAGGATCGATCCGACCCTGACCCTGCGCCGCTCCTGCCGGGAGGGCATCTGCGGTTCGTGCGCCATGAACATCATGGGCCAGAACACGCTCGCCTGCACGCTCGGCATCGACGATTGCAAGTCGTCGGTCATCAAGATCTATCCGCTGCCGCACATGCCGGTGGTGAAGGACCTCGTGCCGGACCTGTCCGCCTTCTACGCGCAGCACGCCTCCATCGAGCCGTGGCTGCACACGGAGAGCGCCGCGCCGGAGAAGGAGTGGCGCCAGACCCCGGAGGACCGGTCCAAGCTCGACGGGCTCTACGAGTGCATCCTGTGCGCCTGCTGCACGACGTCCTGCCCGTCCTATTGGTGGAACGGCGACCGCTTCCTCGGTCCGGCGGCGCTGCTGCAATCGTACCGCTGGCTGGTCGATTCGCGCGACGAGGCGACGGGCGAGCGGCTGGACCACCTGCACGACCCGTTCCGGCTCTACCGCTGCCATACCATCATGAACTGCGCGAACGCCTGCCCGAAGGGTCTCAACCCGGCCAAGGCGATCGCCGAGATCAAGAAGATGATGGTCGCCCGCGCCGTTTGAGCGCGAAAAGCGGCGGTCGGGGCTGGTCAAGGCGGGGCCGGCTTGTGACATGAGGCGGAGAGTCGGCGCGGGAGGCGCGCCGATCGGATGCGGCGACCATGACGAAACAGGCGGGCCGTCTGGCCCTGGCGACGGCGGCGGCCCTGACGCTGGCGGGATGTGAATCGGCGCGCTTCGGCGGAGCCGGCCCGGATGTCGGGGCCCGCCAGACGGCGCGCGCCGCGACGCCGGTCCTGCCGCCGCCCGTCGAGGCGATCCCGTCCGGCTCCGTCACGTCGGAGCCGCTGGCGCCGATCCCGGGATCCGGCCCGGTCGCCAGCATCCCCGACGTGCCGAGCACGCCGCCCCTGTCGGGCGGCAACCCGGGTCCGGCCCCGGGTCCGGTCGTGGTCGCGAACGCCGCGCCGTCGCGATCGGGCGCGATCGGCACCTACACGGCGCGGGACGCCACGGGCGCGAATTGCCGCGTGACGCTGTCCAGCGCCGCGACGCTCGACCTGTACCGCGCCTCCGCCAGCGGCTGCGCGAACAAGGATCTCGGCCGCATTACCGCCTGGGACTTCCGCGACGGCGAGGTCTACCTCTACCAGCCGGGCGGCTCGGTCGCGGCCCGGCTGCGGAGCGAGGGCGGCAGCCTGAACGGCGTGATCGCCAAGTCCGGCGCCCCCCTCACGCTCACCCGCTGATCAGCGGGCGCCGCGCCGGCGCGCGCCGAACTCGCCGGGCCGGCGCACCTGATCGGTCGACACGGCCGTGCCCTGGACCGAGCCGGTGGCGACGTCGTCGCCGGCCCGCAGGCGGGCGGTGCGCTCGGCGTCCTCCGCCATGAAGCGGTACATCTGCCACTTCGTCGTGCCTTCGCTGAACATGCCCGAGGGCGCGCTGTAGCTGTAGGTCTCGGCCGCCGTCTGGGCCGACGCGGCCGCGGGCAGAAGGAACAGGGCGGCGCCGGCCGCCAGAACAAGCTTCGACATGGTCATCTCCTGGCGGCGTCATGCGTAGGACGCGGCCTTCGAGGCCTGAGATGGCCTCGCCTGCGTCTGGCACATGTGCGCTGGCACACGGCGGGCGCGTTTGCGTCGGGGC
>JAEUAC010000145.1 GCA_019695455.1 Methylorubrum extorquens
TCGTCGTCGCCTACCATTCGGCCTGCTCGATGCAGCACGGGCAGGGCATCCGCACGGAGCCGAAGACGCTGCTGAAGGCGGCGGGGTTCGTCGTGAAGGACGTGCCCGAAGGGCATATCTGCTGCGGTTCGGCCGGGACCTACAACATCCTGCAGCCGGAGATCGCGGGTCGCCTGCGGGAGCGCAAGGTCGCCAACATCGAGCGCGTCCGCCCGGACGTCATCGCGACGGGCAACATCGGCTGCATGACGCAGATCGGGAAGGGGACCGCCGTGCCGATCGTCCACACGGTCGAACTGATCGATTGGGCCAATGGCGGGCCGATGCCCGAGGCCCTGGCGGCGCGCGCCTCGCGCCCGGAGGCCGTGCCGGCCTGAGGGCCGGCGGGGTCAGCCGGTCCGGCGCTCGCTGTCGCGTTCCTTGTGCCGGAGGCGCAGGAGAAGGTCGACGTGCTCGGTCGGAAGCGCCGCGGATTCCGGGTGGTCGTAGACGTCCCGGAGACGGATCCCGATCCGGCGGGCGATGGTCCGGTAGCGGGGCAGCATCTCAGCCCGGTCCCGGTCTTCGGCGATTCCCGCCATGACGCGTTCTCCCTCGACGCCGATACGCTGAGGGAACATGGTTAACGAACGATTAACCGCGCCCGATCGGACCGGGGACGCCGGTCGACGCCGCGGCAAGCTTGGCCGCAGGAGCGTATCGCCCGGACGACGCGACGGGTCGGCCCAGTCGTTCCGTCGGTCGGCCAAGATCATCCCGGCCGAACGTCTTCGGGTCAGCGCGCGGCCTTCGCCTCGCGTCGGCGGGCATGCAGGATCCATTCGGTGTAGCCGTTCGGCTGATCGCGACCCTTGAACACGAGATCGCAGGCCGCCTTGAAGGCCACGCCGTCGAATCCCGGCGCCATCGGCCGGTAGTCCGGGTCGCCGGCGTTCTGCCGGTCGACGACCTCGGCCATGCGCCGCATGGCGGCCATCACGTCGTCCTCGTCGACGATCCCGTGGCGGAGCCAGTTGGCGATGTGCTGGCTCGAGATGCGCAGGGTCGCCCGGTCCTCCATGAGGCCGACGTCGTGGATGTCGGGCACCTTGGAGCAGCCGACGCCGGCATCGATCCAGCGCACCACGTAGCCGAGGATGCCCTGCGCGTTGTTGTCGAGCTCCTCCCGCACGGCGTCGGGCGCGAAGTTCGAGCGGGAGAGCGGGATCGTCAGGATGTCGCGGAGCGGGGCCATCGGGCGGGAGCCGAGCTCGTCCTGCCGCTGCGCCACGTCGACCTCGTGGTAGTGCAGCGCGTGCAGGGTCGCGGCCGTGGGCGAGGGCACCCAGGCGGTCGTCGCGCCGGCCTTCGGATGCCCCACCTTCTGGACCAGCATGTCGGCCATGCGGTCCGGCATGGCCCACATGCCCTTGCCGATCTGCGCGTGTCCGGGCAGCCCCATGGCGAGCCCCACGTCGACGTTGCGGTCCTCGTAGGCCTTGATCCAGGGCGTGCCCTTGATCTCGTTCTTGCGGATCATCGGGCCCGCTTCCATGGACGTGTGGATCTCGTCGCCCGTGCGGTCGAGGAAGCCCGTGTTGATGAAGACGAGCCGCTCGCGCGCGGCCGCTATGCAGGCGGCGAGGTTCACCGTCGTGCGGCGCTCCTCGTCCATGATGCCCATCTTCAGCGTGTTGCGCGGCAGGGCGAGCAGGTCCTCGACGCGGTCGAACAGCGTGTTGGCCCAGGCGACCTCGTCCGGCCCGTGCATCTTCGGCTTGACGATGTAGACCGACCCGGTCCGGCTGTTCTTGAGCGGCGTCTCGCCCCGGATCTCGTGGACGGCGACCAGCGACGTGATGGCGCAGTCGAGGATGGTCTCCGGCACCTCGGCGCCGTCGGGGCCCAGCACGGCGTCGGTCATCATGTGGTGCCCGACGTTGCGGACCAGCATGAGCGAGCGGCCCGGCAGGCGCACGGAACCGCCCGCGGCGCCCGTGACGACCCGATCGGGAGCGAGGCGGCGCTCGACGGTGCGGCCGCCCTTCTCGAGCGAGGCCGTGAGCGTGCCGCGGATGAGCCCGAGCCAGTTGCGGTAGACGTCGACCTTGTCGTCCGCGTCGACGGCCGCGACCGAATCCTCCAGGTCCATGATGGTCGTCACGGCCGATTCGAGCACGACGTCGGCGATGCCGGCCCCGTCGGTGCGGCCGATCGGGTGCGCGCGGTCGAACAGGATCTCGGCATGGAGGCCGTGCTGGACGAGCACCACGCTCTTCGGCGCGGCGGCGTCTCCCGTGTAGCCGACGAAGCCCTCGGGCCGGGCGAGGGGGGTGTCGCCGCCCTCGGCGAGCGTCACGCGCAGCAGGCCGTCCTCGACGAAGTAGCCCGTCGCCTCCGCGTGCGAGCCCTCGGCGAGCGGGGCCAGCCGGTCGAGCACGGCGCGGGCGCGGGCGATCACCTTGGCCCCGCGCGCCGCATTGTAGCCGCCGGCCCGGGTGGCGCCGTCCTCCTCGGAGATCGCGTCCGTGCCGTAGAGCGCATCGTAGAGCGAGCCCCAGCGGGCATTGGCGGCATTGAGCGCGTAGCGCGCGTTCGAGATCGGGACGACGAGCTGGGGCCCCGCGATCGTGGCGATCTCGGGATCGACGTTGCCCGTCGCGATCGAGGTGCCCGCCGGAGGCTCCGCGACGAGATAGCCGATCGAGCGCAGGAACGCCTCGTACTCGTCCGGATCGATGGGCCGGCCGGCGCGCTCGCGGTGCCAGCCGTCGAGGGCGGCCTGCAGGGCGTCCCGCCGGGCGAGCAGGTCGGCGTTCCGCGGCGCGAGGTCGCGCAGGATCGCGGCCAGGCCCGACCAGAACGCCTCGGCATGGATCCCCGTGCCGGGCAACGCCTCGGCCTCGACGAAGTCGTGCAGCACCTTCGCCACCGACAGCCCGCTCGCCTCGACCCGTTCCATGCCGCGTTCCCCGATCCCGACGCGACCCTTAGCAGCCGCCCTCGTCCTGCGTCAGCCCCTCCGTCCGGCGGGCGGGGCGGACCTACAAAGCGTGCCGGGCGGTCCCCATGTTCTGTCGCGGCCGTCCAACCGGCCTCCTTATCGAGGGGACCAAGACAATGAACGACCAGGAACGACAGATCATCGGCGACATCTTCAAGCGTCTGGAGGGCACGGCCGGGCAGGCCCGCGACGCGGATGCCGAGCGCTTCATCGCCGACAAGGTGCGGGCGCAGCCCTACGCCCCCTACGCGATGGCGCAGGCGCTCTACGTCCAGGAGGAGGCGCTGAAGAGCCTCCAGACCCAGATGGACCAGCTCAGGGCCGAGAACGAGCAGCTGTCCCGCCAGGGTTCGGGCGGCGGCGGCGGCATCCTGTCGTCCATCTTCGGCGGCGGAGGCGGCAGTCAGCGGCCGGCCCAGCCGTCCGCCTTCGGCCGCGCCGGACCGACCCCGGGCTACGGCGGCGGCTACGCCCCGCAGCAGGGTGGGCCGCAGCAGGGCGGACCGTGGGGCGGAGCGCCGCAGGGCGGACCGCAGGCGGGACCGTGGGGCGGGCAGCCCCAGCAGGCGGCCGCCCCGGCGGGCGGCGGCTTCCTGCGCGGCGCGCTGACCACGGCGGCCGGCGTCGCGGGCGGCATGGTCGTCGGCAACGCGCTGATGAGCGCCTTCTCGGGCGGCGGCCATTCGGCGCTCGGCAGCTTCTCGAACACGGACCTCGCCTCGCTCGGCGCGCCGCTCTCGGGCGGCGCGGCGGATGCCGGCGCGGGCGCCTTCGGCGACGGCGGCTTCTCCAATGCCGGGTGGGACGATTCCTCGTCCGGCGGCGACGCGACCGTGCAGGACGCCTCGTTCGACGACGGCGGCGACTTCGGCGGCGGGGACGATTCCAGCTGGAGCTGAACCATTCCGGGCGGAGCGGCGGGCCAGCCTGCCGCTCCGCCCTCGGACCTCCACCCTTGTGGAAAACCTCGGCGATCCGGGCTTGTCGCCCGGCGGCGGGTTCTCTATAGAGCGGCCTCCGCCTGGAAGCTCCCATCGTCTAGCGGTCTAGGACGTCGCCCTCTCACGGCGAAAACAGGGGTTCGATTCCCCTTGGGAGCGCCAGCCGGCGCATGGAAATTCAACGACTTAGCTCCGCTTTGATGGTGTCGAGCGTTCCCCGTGCGGAAATTTTCGGAAATGCTGCTGTTGTTCGTGCGCGTTCGCAGCCGATGAAGGGCGCGCCCGTTTCACTCAGGCCGATGTCGCTGGCGCCCTGAGGGGTGCCGCCGCATCGAGTCTCTCGATCTCGGGTAGTGAGATCGACCTTGGCGCAATCGAGTGACGAAGGCCATTGAGGCGTTGCTGGACGCCAAAAGTCGGGTCAGCTCTCCGATCGCGACGTGCGGGAGACGCGGATCATGGACGTGACGCGCCAGCAGGACCCCACGCCATCCACGGTTTCGTATAGCGGGCAAACGCCAAAGGCCACTACAGCGCGTCGCTCCTGGACGCCCGTGCATTGGGTCCGCCCGTGACGCACTACATGCTCGATCAATCCAGTCGGACGCCAAGGTGCGCTTAGGCTGATTGCGGCTAGCCCGGACGCCTACGACTGGTGGGCTGTGCCAGCGGGGTTCCTCGTTGGCATTGGCGGCTCTCTCGGCCTTGGACATTTCCTGACCCCTTTTGGCGTCACCGCCGATCCTGCTCGGCACCGTGATCGGTTTTGCGGGGGGGGCCTCCTCTACTGGACGAACGGCATGAGCCGGGCTAAGCAGGGAGATCGTCGCCGCTCTCACCGGAACTGACCAGCGCCCGCGGCTAGAAACAGGTTCGTCCCGGGCCCGATCCAGTGCGCAAGGCCGGCATGTTCCCGCCCGGGGCCAAGTA
>JAEUAC010000165.1 GCA_019695455.1 Methylorubrum extorquens
CGCCGCCGCCGCCCGCGCGCCGCGCCTCGTGCCGCCGCCCGAGGGCCTCGTCGCCATCGCCAAGGACGTCTGGGCCCGCATCGAGCGCGACCGCATCCTGGCGGTCGCGGCCGGCGTGACGTTCTACGCGATCCTGGCCGTGTTCCCGGCCATCGGCGCCTTCGTGTCGCTCTACGGGCTGGTCGCGAACCCGTCCGCCATCGCCGACCAGCTCGACGCCGCGGCGTCCTTCCTGCCGGGCGGCGCCATCGAGATCATCGGCGGCCAGATCCACCGCATCACGTCCGGCGACGGCGGCGCGCTGGGCGTCGCCTTCTTTCTCGGCCTCGGCACCTCGCTCTGGAGCGCCAATGCCGGCATGAAGGCCGTGTTCGACGCCCTCAACGTCGCCTACGGGGCGACGGAGCGGCGGGGGTTCCTGCGCCTGAACGCGGTCGCGCTCGCCTTCACGATCGGGGCGATCCTGTTCCTCGTGGTCGCCGTCACGTCCGTCGTGGTCGTCCCCGTGGTGCTCGGCTTCGTCGGGCTCGGCGGGTTCGCGGACTGGGTGATCCGCATCGCGCGCTGGCCCGTGCTCCTCGGCGCCATCGCGGCCGGCCTGACGGTCCTCTACCGCTGGGGGCCGAGCCGGAAGGAGGCGCGGCTGCGCTGGGTCGCGCCCGGCAACGTCGTGGCGGCGGCGGGCTGGATCCTCTTCTCCATGCTGTTCTCCTGGTACGTCGGCTCCTTCGGCTCCTACAACGAGACCTACGGTTCGCTCGGGGCCGCGATCGGCTTCATGACCTGGATGTGGCTCTCGACCGTGATCGTCCTGGTCGGCGCGGAGCTGAACGTCGCGACCGCCCGCGAGGTCGTGGACGGCGCCCGGTTGGAGCGGTCCTGAACGCCCGGGAGCGAACGGGCCGATGCAAGGAACCCCCGCACGGCCGGGGCATTACCCGGGACGCAGTTCAAGGCTGAGGATCCGGCGATGGCGACGGGAGCACAGGCGAGCCGAAAGGTGGCCGACGACAAGGATATCGCGGGGGATCGGCCGGGTCCGCACGACTCGGTCGGACAGGCCGCGTCCGATCTCGGCGCGGAGGCGTCCGACTTCGCCGCCAACCTCGCCGACGCCGCCAAGGGGCAGACGCGCACGCTCCTCGACGCCGCCAAGGGCCAGGCGACGAGCTTCGCCGATTCCCGCAAGGACACGGTCGCGCAGGCGGTGGCGGACATCGCGTCCTCGCTCCGCGACAGCGGCGAGGGCTTCGCGGACCGGCCCAACATCCAGGGCTTCGTCTCGGCGGCCGCCGACGGCCTCGACGGGATCGCCGGGTCGCTGCGGGACCGCACCTTCGGCGAGCTCTACGGCGAGGCCGAGGACTTCGCCCGGCGCCAGCCGGTCGCGGTAGGCATCGGGGCGGTCGCCGTCGGCTTCCTCCTCGCGCGCTTCATCAAGAGCTCGGCCGACGAGCTGTCGGACGCCCACGCCGCCCGGAGCGCCGCGGTCCGTCGCTCCACCGCCGTCTGAGGCCGGGCCGATGCCCGACCCCCGCCGGACCGACCCGCGCGACGGGGCGACGCTGCAGGAGCTCGTCGCCCACGCCATCCGCGACACCGTCGATCTCGCCCGCAAGGAGTTCGCGCTCTTCCGGGCCGAGATGGCCGACAACGTCGGCAGCATCGCCAAGGGCGCGGCCTTCTTCGCGGTGGCGGCCGTGTTCGCGGTCGCCTCGCTGATCTGGCTCACCCAGGCGCTCGTCTACGGGCTCGCGATCATCGTCCAGTCGACCTGGATCGCGGCCCTGATCGTCGGCGTGCTGCTCGCGGTGGTGGCCGGGGCCTTCGTGCTGGCGGGCAAGAGCCTGATCTCGGCCGCGACGCTGGTGCCGGACCGCACGGTCCGGTCCATCAAGCGCGACGGCGAAGTGATCAGCGAGAGGACGCCCTGATGTCGTCGTCCGTGAAGGCCATCGAGGCCGACATCGAGGAGACCCGGGACCGGCTGAACGACACGCTGGACCGCATCCAGCAGCGTCTCACCGTGTCCGGCATCGTCGACGAGGTCATGGGCTCGGCCGGCGTGCCCCGCAGCCAGGAGGGGCACGACTTCGCGCTCGGCGTGCTCCGCCGCCATCCCGTCCCGATCCTGATCGCGGCGGCCGGGATCGGCTACTTCTTCTACCGCCTGAACCGGTCGCGCCGGCTGGCGGCCGACGCGATCGCGGACGCCGAATACGTCGACGTCTCGGTCCTGAACGACGGCCAGGCCCGGATCTACGATCCCGACCTCCCGGCCCGCCACACGCCGCCCGACCGGCGGCGCTCCATCGAGGCCCAGGCCTGACGCCTGGCGCCCATCGCCCGATTCCGACGCCTGATCCATCCGGGAGCCCACCATGAACGAGGTCAACAAGCACTACGCGGGCCTGGACGACACGAGGGCCGGCCGCAACGCGGGCCATGCCGCCGACCAGGCCTCGGACGCCCTCGAGACCGCGACCGACTGGGGCCGCGACCAGCTCCGCTCCGCGTCGCGGGCGGCGTCCAGCCTCGAGCGCAAGGCCACGCGCCAGCTCGGCCGCGGCCGCCGCGAGGCCGAGGCCTTCGTCGCCGAGAACCCGATCATGGTCGGCGTGGTCGGCCTCGCGGCCGGCCTCCTCGTCGGCTCCCTCCTGCCCCTGACCCGCCGCGAGAACCGCGTGTTCGGGCGCTACGCCGACGAGATGCGCGACCAGGGCATCCGCTACGCCCGCGACCTCGCCGAGCAGGGCAAGCACTACGTCGAGGAAAGCCTCGACCGCGCCAAGACCGCCGCCGCCGACGCCGCCAACGGCTGACCCCGCGACGCGCCTTGGGTCCCGGCCTCCGTCGGGACTCCCACGCACGCCGCTCATGCCGGCGAAGGCCGGCAGCCAGCCGACGGAGCGCAATTCCACGAGATGGTGCCGGCCCTGGGTCCCGGCCTTCGCCGGGATGAGCGGGTGGGGGGTACGGTCCGGGCCCTTCCACTACGTGGGCGAGTTCGCCCTCCAGGTTCTCCCCACCCTCCGCTCATGCCGGTGAAGGCCGGCACCCAGCCGTGGGAGTGCAGCCCCCATAGGTGGTGCTGACCCTGGGTCCCGGCCTTCG
>JAEUAC010000325.1 GCA_019695455.1 Methylorubrum extorquens
GAGAAGGCGACCTCCTCGGCCACGATGTCGCGGTCGACATAGGGCGTGTCCTCGTCGGCCTTGAGCGACAGGAGCCGGTTCTGCCGGATCTGCACGATCCGCTCCGGCGAGGCGACGAGGCCGACGACCAGCGCCTTGCGCACCCGGCCGAGCGCGTCGGGGGGCGGCGAGGTCGGGACGAGCGGGATGTTGGCGGTCTTGAGGCCCCGGTTGGCGAGATAGATGGAGGTCGGCGTCTTGGACGTGCGGCTCACGCCGACGAGGACCACGTCCGCGTCGTCGAGGTTGTCCGGCAGCTGCCCGTCGTCGTGGAGCAGCGTGAAGTTCATGGCGTCGATGCGCTTGAAGTACTCGGCGTTCAGCGTGTGCTGGGCGCCCGGCCGGGCCGTCGAGGCCGCGCCCAGATAGGATTCGAGCAGCGCGTGCACGGGCGCGAGCACGGACAGGAACGGGCAGGAGGCCTGGCGGCAGGTCTCCTCGAGCCGGGCCGTCAGCTCGGGATCGACCAGCGTGTAGAGGACCAGGCCGGGCGCCGCGTCGATCTCGGCCAGCACGCGCTCGAGCTGCTTGGAGGAGCGGACGAGCGGATAGACGTGCTCGATCGCCGACACGCCCTCGTACTGGGCCGCCGCGGCGCGCGCGACCGCGATCAGGGTCTCGCCCGTCGAGTCGGAGACGAGATGCATATGGAAGTAGCTGCGTCTCATGACATCCGATCCCCGGCATCCCGGCCCGGCCGGCTCCGGCCGGGGAGTCGATAAGCGGTGCGCGACTGGGGATAAAGGGGCCATGCCGCGGGACGGCGCCGGGAGGCCGGCGGGTCATCGGGGACGGGCGTCAACAGGACGAGCCGCGGGCGACCCGGAGGACTCGGTGCGGGGGCCGAATGTGGCAGCCGAGTCCTGATCGGCAAGGGTGTCGCGTTAACGTCTTGTTAACGTTGCGGCCCCGTCGTCGTCCGGGCCGGGCCCGCCGGGGCGGCCGCCCGCGAGCGGACCGTGGACAGCCTGTGCAGGACGTTGGGGCAGCGAGTCCGACCCCCCAAGGAGAAGGAGCAAAAGACTCTTACCAAGAATCCTTTTAAACGACCCTCGATGACCGAAAGCGCTCAACGGCCCGTCTGCCGCGTCCTCGACGGCGAGGCCGTCTGGCCCCCGCCCGCCTGGATCATGCGCCAGGCCGGGCGCTACCTCCCCGAATACCGGGCGACGCGGGCGGCGGCCGGCTCGTTCCTGACGCTCTGCTACGACCCGGCGCTCGCGACCGAGGTGACCCTGCAGCCGATCCGGCGCTTCGGCTTCGACGCCTCCATCCTGTTCTCCGACATCCTCGTCGTGCCGGACGCGCTCGGCTGCGAGTTCCGGCTCGATCCGGGCGAGGGGCCGCGGCTGCGGCCGGTGACGTCCGGCCGCGACCTCGACCGGATGCCCGCGACCCTGCCGCTCGACCGGCTGGCGCCCGTCTTCGAGGCCGTGCGGCGCATCCGGGCGGCGCTGCCGGACGAGACGGCGCTGCTCGGCTTCTGCGGCGCGCCCTGGACGGTGGCGAGCTACATGGTGGCCGGGCAGGGCACGCCCGACCAGGGCCCGGCGCACGCGGCCGACCGGCAGGACCCGGCCTTCATGGCCGCCCTGATCGACCGGCTCGTCGAGGCCTCGATCGTCTACCTGGGGGCCCAGCTCGAGGCGGGCGCCGACGCCGTGCAGATCTTCGAGAGCCATGCGGGCTCGCTGGGGCCCGAGGCCTTCCGGCGGCTCTCGCTCGACCCGATCGGCCGCATCGTGGCCGGCCTGCGGGCCCGGGTGCCGGGCGCCCGCGTGATCGTGTTCCCGCGCGGCCGGGGCGACAGCCTGGCCGACGTCGCGGCGCTCCAGGTCTCGGCGGTCGGGATCGACCAGGACACCGACCTCGCGACCGCGGTCGCGACGCTGCCGGCCGGCACGGCCTCGCAGGGCAACATCGATCCGCTGGTCCTGATCGAGGGCGGGGCCGCGCTCGACCGGGCCGTCGACGCGATGCTGGCCGCCGTCCGGGGCCGGCCGCACATCGCCAATCTCGGGCACGGCATCACGCCGCCGACGCCGCCGGAGAACGTGGCCCGCATGCTGGCGCGGATCAGGGCGGCCGGCTGATGCTCTACCCGGCGCTGAAGACCCTGCACCTCGTCTCGCTCATCTCCTGGATGGCCGCGATGCTCTACCTGCCCCGGCTCTTCGTCTACCACGCGGAGGCGGGGCCCGGGACGCCCCAGGCCGAGACCTTCAAGACGATGGAGCGCCGGCTGCTGCGGGGCATCGCCACCCCCGCCATGCTGGCGACCTGGATCTTCGGGCTCTGGCTCGCCTGGGAGATCGGCGCCCTCCGGGACGGCTGGCTGCACGCGAAGCTCGCCCTGGTCCTCGTCCTCACGGGCCTCCACGGAATGCTGGCCGGAGCCGTCCGCCGCTTCGCCGCCGACCGCGACACCCACACGCCCCGCTACTGGCGGATCGTGAACGAGGTGCCGGCCGTCCTGATGCTCGTCATCGTGGCGCTGGTCGTGTTCAAGCCGTCCTGGCCGTCCTGACGCGCGTTCCGAACGATTTTCGCGTTCCGCGGGCCGGGCGCTCTTGTTGGCTCGGCCGTTCCATCCTATAGGTCGGTCTCCCCACCGACAGGCCGCCGCGCGCAGCGGAGCATTCCAGCTCTCCGCTACCGGCACCAACCAACCGGGCTCCCTGTCGCGTCATCGTCCCGAGAAGCCCCGGCCCTCCCAGCCCCGAGAGATCTCCCCATGCGGGAAGTGAAACTTGAAGACCTGAAAGCCAAGAGCCCGACCGAGCTCCTTGCCTTCGCCGAGGAGGTGGAGGTCGAGAACGCGTCGACCATGCGCAAGCAGGAGCTGATGTTCGCCATCCTGAAGCAGCTCGCCGCCTCCGAGACCGAGATCGTCGGCCAGGGCGTGGTGGAGGTGCTGCAGGACGGGTTCGGCTTCCTGCGCTCGCCGGATTCGAACTACCTGCCCGGGCCGGACGACATCTACGTCTCGCCCGCCCAGATCCGCCGCTTCGGCCTGCGCACGGGCGACACGGTCGACGGGCCGATCCGGGGACCCAAGGAGGGCGAGCGCTACTTCGCGCTCCTCAAGGTCAACACGATCAACTTCGAGGATCCCGAGACCCTCAAGCACAAGGTCCATTTCGACAACCTGACTCCCCTCTACCCGGACGAGCGCATCCGCCTCGAGGTGGTGGAGGAGACGGGCAAGAAGGACTTCTCGGCCCGCATCATCGACGTCGTGGCGCCCATCGGGAAGGGCCAGCGCGCCCTGATCGTGGCGCCGCCGCGCACCGGCAAGACGGTGCTGCTCCAGAACGTGGCGAAGTCGCTCACGGCCAACCACCCCGAATGCTACCTCATCGTGCTGCTCATCGACGAGCGGCCCGAGGAGGTGACGGACATGCAGCGCTCCGTGAAGGGCGAGGTGATCTCCTCGACCTTCGACGAGCCGGCGGTCCGCCACGTCCAGGTGGCCGAGATGGTGATCGAGAAGGCCAAGCGCCTCGTCGAGCACGGGCGCGACGTCGTCATCCTGCTCGATTCGATCACCCGCCTCGGCCGCGCCTACAACACGACCGTGCCGTCCTCCGGCAAGGTGCTGACGGGCGGCGTCGACGCGAACGCCCTGCAGCGCCCGAAGCGCTTCTTCGGCGCGGCCCGCAACATCGAGGAAGGCGGCTCGCTCACCATCATCGCGACCGCCCTGATCGACACCGGCTCGCGCATGGACGAGGTCATCTTCGAGGAGTTCAAGGGCACCGGCAACTCGGAGATCATCCTGGACCGCAAGGTCTCGGACAAGCGCATCTTCCCGGCGCTCGACATCACGCGCTCCGGCACCCGCAAGGAGGAGCTGCTGGTCCCGGCCGACGTCCTCAAGAAGATGTACGTGCTCCGCCGCATCCTGAACCCCATGGGCACGGTGGACGCCATGGAGTTCCTGCTCGACAAGCTGCGCCAGACGAAGTCGAACGGCGACTTCTTCGATTCCATGAACACCTGAGGCGACGGCCCGGCTCCGGCCGGGCCTCCGCCGACCGGGCCCGCATGCCGGGATCGCCACGATGCCGCTCACGGCCCTCGGCCTCATGCTGGCCTGCCTGCTCGCGGGGCTCGCGGGCTTCGTCGACGCGATCGGCTTCCTGCATCTCGGCGGCCTGTTCGTCTCCTTCATGTCCGGCAACACGACCCGGCTCGGCGTCAGCCTGGCCGGCGGCTCGACCGGAGAGGCGGCCCGCATCGGGCTCGCGATCGGCCTGTTCCTGGCCGGCGCGACGGGCGGCTCGCTCGTCGCCGGGGAGGGCGGGCCCGTCCGCCGCGCCGTCGTCCTCCTGGCCGTCTCCCTCCTGCTCGCCGGGGCCGCGTTCCTGGCGCCGGTCGCGGCCGCCTGGTCCGGCGCCCTGATGGTCGCCGCCATGGGGGCCGAGAACGCCGTCTTCCAGCGCCGCGGCGGCGCCGGGCTCGCCCTCACCTACGTCACGGGCGCGCTGGTCAAGGCCGGGCAGGGGATCGCGGCCGCCCTGACGGGCGGCGACCGCGCCGGCTGGCTCCCGAGCCTTCTCCTCTGGGCCGCCCTGCTCGTCGGAGCCGTCCTCGGCGCCTGGGCGCATGGCGAGCACGGCCTCGCGGCCCTGTGGGCGCCGGCGATCGCGGCCGCCTGCCTCGCCCCCCTGGTCGCGCTCGCGACCGCGAAGGGCCACGCGGGCTGAGCGGCCGACCGCCGGCCCCCAACC
>JAEUAC010000412.1 GCA_019695455.1 Methylorubrum extorquens
GGGAACTTGAAGACCTCCTTCTCGATCACCTGGCCGTCGTCGCCCTCGAACTTGATCGTGAGGCGGCCCTTGCCGGGCACCTTGAAGTCCGTCGCGCGGTACTGGTCGCCGTAGGCGTGGCGGCCGACCACGATCGGCTGGGTCCAGCCGGGCACGAGGCGCGGCACGTTCTTGCAGATGATCGGCTCGCGGAAGATCACGCCGCCCAGGATGTTGCGGATCGTGCCGTTCGGCGACTTCCACATCTCCTTCAGCTTGAACTCCTCGACGCGCTGCTCGTCGGGCGTGATGGTGGCGCACTTCACGCCGACGCCCACCTTCTTGATGGCCTCGGCCGCGTCGACCGTGACCTTGTCGCCCGTCGCGTCGCGATGCTCCACGCCGAGGTCGAAATACTGCAGGTCGAGATCGAGATAAGGGTGGATCAGCTTCGTCTTGATGAGGTCCCAGATGATCCGGGTCATCTCGTCGCCGTCGAGCTCGACGACGGGGTTCGCGACCTTGATCTTCGCCATGGGATCTCACCTTCGGACAATGCGGGGCGCGCGGGCCGATGCGGCACCGCGCGGACGGGGCGGGTCATAGCGCGGCGTGTGCGGCTGCGAAAGCCGGGGGGGCTGCTCCGCCCTCATCCGGGCTGAGCGACGGCCCACCGGGCGCTCTCCGTCCCGCCGTCCTAGCCGCAGGCGTCGCCGTCGATCGCGTGGACCGGCACGGAGCTCTCCTCGTGCAGCTGTCCGAGGACCGCCGTCATGACGGCGAACGTCTCCCGCAGGAAAACCGGGTCGTCGGCCTTCGCGTTCGTGCCGGCCGCGACCTCGATGTCGAGCCGGAAGGCGGACGACCCGGATGCCGCCGGACGCTCGCCCGCGACCCTGGCGCGAGGCTCCACGGCCTGAAGCTGCGCGGCCGTAATCGGCGCCGTGCGCGCCGGCATGGGCATAACGCCCTTGGGCCGGTCCGCGAGCGGCGGCCTCCCGGATCTCGGGCCGGCGCCCGGCCTGCCGGCGATGCCGCCCTCCGAGATCGTCCTGCGCGCCCGCGCGACGTCACCGCCGATCGGGGCGCGGCCGTCCGGGCGCTGGCGGCCGCCATGCGGGCGAGGCTGCGCCCGGCCGCGCCTCACTCGAAGGTGACGGAGACCGTCGGCGTGCCGGGCAGACCGACGTAGGAGACGGTGACGGTCTGGCCGGGCTTCGGCGGGGTCAGGGGCGAGAAGGAGCCGACGGAGACGAGGTCGCCCGCCTTCATGGCGAGTCCCGCCTTCTTCAGGTCGGCCGCGAGCCAGACGAGCGCGTTCAGCGGGTTGCCGAGGGTCGCGGAGCCGAGGCCCTCGGCGAGGGTCGCGCCCGTCCCGTCCTTCATCACGACCTTCACGTCCGCCAGCGCGCTGACGGTCGCGGCATCGGCCGCGAGCGGCACGGCGGCCCCGGCCACGCCCATGCGGGCTCCGCCGTTGATGGCGGTGAGCTGGACGCCCTCCAGCGTCTCCGACGGCGCCAGGACGAGGTCGGGCAGTTCGATGAAGGGCCGCATGGCCGAGACGTGCGCGAGCGCCTGCTCGGGCGTGGTCGCGTCCATGATGCCCGCATCCTTCACGACGAGGAGCATGTCGGCCTCGAAGACGGGCCGCGCGCCGAAGGCCGCCGGCACCCTGGCGCCGTCCGGCACGATCATGCGCTCCAGGAGGATGCCCGCGACCGGCTCCGTCGCCTTGAAGCGCTCCTGCACGGCCTTGGCCGTGAGCGCGGCCTTGTAGCCGACGACCTTGCCGCCTCCTGCGGCCTCGAGCGCCGCGACGAGCTTGCGGCGCGCGCAGAGCGCATCGTCGAGCGTGTCGACCGCGACGCCCTTCGCGAGCCGCTTCGCGCCGATGTCGCCCGCGAGGCGCGCGATCTCCGCATCGTCGGGGCAGGCCGCGAGGGCCGGGGCCGCGGCCAGGCAGGCCGCGAGGGCGAGGACGATGCGCATGAGGAGCCTCCCGTGTCGTTGTCGTTGTGCGGCAGACATAGCCACAGCCGCGCCGGGCGTGGCAATTGGCGCCCATGACGTCTCTCGCGATCGTCCTCGTCGCGCCGCAGCTCGGCGAGAACATCGGCATGGCGGCCCGGGCCATGGCGAATTTCGGCCTCTCCGACCTGCGCCTCGTTTCGCCGCGGGACGGCTGGCCGAACCCGTCGGCCGTCGCGGCCGCCGCGGGCGCGACCGCGATCCTCGACGGCGCGAGCGTCCATGCCTCGACCCGCGAGGCGGTCGCGGATCTCAGCCGCGTCCTGGCGACCAGCGCCCGCTCGCGCGGGCAGATGAAGCGCGTCCTGTCGCCGGAGGCGGCCCTGGCCGACACGGCGCGGTTCGTGGCGGGCGGCGGACGGGCGGGCATCCTCTTCGGGCGCGAGCGGACCGGCCTCGAGAACGACGACGTCTCGCTCGCGGACGCGCTCGTCACCTTCCCGGTCGATCCGGGCTTCGCCTCGCTCAACCTCGCCCAGGCCGTCCTGCTGGTCGGCTACGAATGGACGCGCGCCACGGCCGCGCCGCTGCCCTTCGCGGCGAACGCCTCCCCCCCGCCGGCCTCGCGCGCCGCGCTCGCCTCCCTGTTCGACCACCTGGAGGCGGAGCTCGACCGGGTCGGCTTCTACCCGCCCGACAAGCGCCCGGTCATGACCCGCAACATGCGCGACATGGTCCTGCGCATGGCCCCTACCGAGCAGGACGTCCGCACGCTCCGGGGAGCGTTGCGGGCGCTCGCTCGGCTGCGGCCGCGCGGGCGGGCGTGAGCCCGCATCGGCCCCGACGCGCCGTCCCGCGTCGCCGCCTTGGCGTTACCCGGATAGCGCACCCGTCCGGCGAGGCGCCGATCCGGCCGCCGCGCTTCGTCGAGGTGGCGCCCCGGGGAGACGGGCTACCCGGCGCGACCGTGTTCGCGGACGGTCCCGCCGCGCGAGACCCTACGGCGCGAGCCCCTACGGCTTGTAGGTCCAGCCGGGCTTGATCTGCGCGGCCTCCGGGATCGGCGGCAGGTCGGCGAAGAGCTCCGGGTGGTCCGCCATGACCTTCAGGATGTGCTTCGGCTCCATGTGCTTGTTCACGTCGAAGGTCGCCTTGAGGAAGCCGAGGCGGTGCAGCCTCTCCTCGGCCGCGTGCAGGGCCGCGTAGTTGTTGGCCGAGAGGCGGCGGTCGGTCTGCTGGACGTTGAACTCCATGGCGGCCTCCGCGACCTCGAGCTTGAGGCCCGGCACCCAGCGGGTGGCGACGGCGGCGGCGCGCTTCGGGTTCTTGCGCATCCACTGATCGGCCTCGGAGAGGGCCGCCAGGAATTTCTCGACCGTCGGGCCGTTCTTGGCCACCCAGTCGCGGTTCGCGACGTTGTAGCCGAGATACGAGATGACGTTGCCGCCGCGGATCACCTGCACGGTGCCCGGCACGTCCCGCAGGGCCACGATCGGCCACGGGTCCCAGGCCGAGAAGGCGTCGACGCCCTTCGAGAGCAGCGCGACCGTCATGTCCGGCGGGGGCGTGTTGACGAGCGTGACGTCGTTCGGGGTCAGTCCCGCGCGCTCCAGCAGCGCCAGGATGTAGAGGTGGTTGATCGTGCCGAACGAGGTCGCGATCTTCTTGCCCTTCAGGGTCGCGGGGTCGCCCGGCTTGATGCCCGACGCCTCGGAGGCGACCACCGCCATGGTGGCGTCCGCGCCGGCCGCGTCCGCCTTGCCGCTGAAATTGCCGAGCGCGACGAGATCCATGCCGCGCAGCACGGCGCCGATCATCGGCACGCCGACCTGCACGACCTGCGTCTCGCCGGCCTGGAGGGCGTTCAGGGCGTCGACCCCGGTCGCGTAGGGACGGGCGATCTCGACCTCGAGGCCGTGCTTCTCGAAGAAGCCGCGCTCGACCGCGATCGGCAGGCCGATCTGGTCGATCGACGAGACCATGCCGGCCTTGAGCTTCACGAGGTCCTGCGCGCCGGCGGGTGGGGCGGCGAGCGCGAGCGCGAGCCCCGCGGCCACGAATGTGCGTCTCAACATCGGGTTATCCTCCCTCGTCCATCGGGTCGACCCGGACCACCCAGTAGGGGCGGGCCAGCGCCGTCAGGTTCTCCTTGGCGACGCCGCGCAGTTCGACCGCGTTCTCCTCCGTGCCGGCCACGCGGCCGAAGCGCTGGAAGGCGAGCACGTGGAAGCGCTCGGGCGGGAAGGGCAGCGTCACGGTGACGTTGAGGCGGCGCGCGGTCGCGGCCGCGAGGACGGGCGCCACCTTGCCGGGCGCCGCGAGCGTCTGCCACGCCTGGAAGGCGAGGTAGAGCGCAAGCGCGCCGAGCACGATGCGGCCGCGCGCGGAGGCGAGGACCGCCCGGACGAGGCTCATGCCGAGCGCACCAGCGCCAGCACCTCGGCCGAGAGGCGCTTGAAGTCGGAATCGTCCAGGAGATCGTCCCAGACCCGCGGCCGCGGCAGGTCGATCCCGAGATCGGCGAGCACGCGTCCCTTGGACAGGACGACCACGCGGTCGGCCAGGAACACGGCCTCCGACACGTCGTGCGTGATGAAGAGGACGGTGTGCGGCCGCTCCTGCCAGATGCGCGTCAGCTCCTCCTGCAGGGTCATGCGCGTCTGCGCGTCCACGCTCGCGAAGGGCTCGTCCATGAGGAGGACGTCCGGCTCGTTCGCGAGCGCCCGCACCACGCCGACGCGCTGCTGCATGCCGCCGGAGAGCTCGTTCGGGTAGCGGTCCGCCGCGTGCGAGAGGCCCGCCAGCGCCAGGAACTCGCGGGCGATCCGGTCCCGCTCCGGCTTCCTCACGCCCCGCATCTTCGGCCCGAAGCCGACATTGTCGATGACGGTCTTCCAGGGAAACAGCGCGAAGGACTGGAACACGACGCCCCGGTCGGCCCCGGGGCCCGAGACCTGGCGGCCGTCGACCAGGATCTCGCCGCCCGTATGCGGGATGAAGCCCGCCACCATGTTCAGGATCGTCGTCTTGCCGCAGCCGGAGGGGCCGACGACGGAGATGAACTCGCCCGGCCGCACGTCCAGCGTGACGTCCTGGACGGCCGTGACCTTCGTCCCGGCATAGGGGTCGAAATAGGTCTTCTGCAGGTTCCTGATCGCCAGGCTCTTCACGCGCGTCCCCTCGGTGTCGGTTCGTCTCTCGCCCTCTTGCGGGGCGTGGTCAGCTGCGTTGCACGAGACCCCAGCGCTCGCCCGTCGCCCGCTCGATCGGGGCGAGGATCCAGGAATCCACCACGTACCAGAGGAGCCCGAGCACGATCATGCCGAGCACGATCTCGGTCGCGGAGCCGGCCCGGCGGGCGTCGAACATGAGAAAGCCGATGCCGCTCGTGCCGACGATGATCTCGGCCGCGATCAGCGCCCGCCAGCCGTAGCCGAGCCCGTTGCGGAGCCCCGTGACGATGTTCGGCAGCGCGCCCGGCACGATCACCTCGCGCAATACCGCCCAGCGGGAGGCCCCGAGGCTGAGCGCGGCGCGTGGCAGGTCGCGGTGCACGGAGCGGACGC